>JBBRFR010000505.1:0-2421 GCA_038241485.1 Burkholderiales bacterium | reverse complement strand
TCCACAACCACAAACCCACCTATGTCACGGGGCGGGGGCTGGAGGCCGCGAGGCGCCACGCCCGGGAGCTGCGCGAAAAAGCGCAAACAGCACTGGCCCGCAGCGGCCTGGTCGACGTGACCTGGCTCACCCAGCTGGCTGACAAGGTGGTCGAGAGGGACTGCTGATATGAAACCCGCACGCATACTTTGTTCACTGCCCCCCGTGGGGGCGCTGGCCCCCCTTGGGGCGGCCTGGCGGGAGGCCTGACATGACCAACAAACTGCTCAACACCATCCAGACTCCGGCCGACCTGCGCGGGCTGTCGCGCCCCGAGCTCAAGCAACTGGCCGTCGAGCTTCGCGACTACGTGCTTCAAAGCGTGTCGCAAACCGGCGGGCATTTGTCGTCCAACCTCGGCACGGTCGAGCTCACGATCGCGCTGCACCACGTGTTCAACACGCCGTATGACCGCATCGTGTGGGACGTGGGCCACCAGACTTACCCGCACAAAATCTTGACCGGCCGGCGCGAGCGCATGGCCACGCTGCGCCAGTTGGGCGGTTTGTCGGGTTTCCCGCGGCGCCCCGAGAGCGAGTACGACACCTTCGGCACCGCGCATTCCTCCACCTCGATCTCCGCCGCGCTCGGCATGGCCATCGCCGCCAAGATCAAGGGCGAAGACCGCCGCTCGGTGGCCGTGATCGGCGACGGCGCCATGACGGCCGGCATGGCCTTCGAGGCGCTCAACAACGGCGGCGTGTCGGGCACCAACATGCTGGTGGTGCTGAACGACAACGACATGTCGATCTCGCCGCCGGTGGGGGCTCTCAACCGTTATCTCGCGCGTCTGATGAGCGGCAAGTTTTACGCCGCCGCGCGCGACACCGCCAAGACGGTGCTGAAGAATGCGCCGCCGCTGTTCGAGCTGGCGCGCCGTTTTGAAGAGCACGCCAAGGGCATGGTTGTGCCTGGCACCATTTTCGAAGAGTTCGGTTTCACCTACTTCGGCCCGATCGACGGCCACGACCTCGACTCGCTGATCCCCACGCTCGAAAACCTGCGAGACATGAAGGGCCCGCTGTTCCTGCACGTGGTCACCAAAAAGGGCATGGGCTACAAACTGGCCGAGGCCGACCCGGTGGCCTACCACGGCCCGAGCAAGTTCAACCCGGCCGAGGGCTTGAAGAAGCCCGCCACGCCGCCCAAGACCACTTTCACGCAGGTCTTCGGCCAGTGGCTGTGTGACATGGCGGCGGCCGACGAGCGCCTGGTCGGCATCACCCCCGCCATGCGCGAAGGCTCGGGCATGGTCGAGTTCGAGCAGCGCTTTCCCAAGCGCTACTTCGACGTGGGCATCGCCGAGCAGCACGCCGTGACCTTTGCCGCCGGCCTGGCCTGCGAAGGCATGAAGCCGGTGGTGGCGATCTATTCCACCTTCTTGCAGCGCGCCTACGACCAGTTGATCCATGACGTGGCGATTCAAAACCTGCCGGTGGTGTTTGCGCTCGATCGGGCGGGCCTCGTGGGCGCCGACGGTGCGACCCATGCGGGCGCTTATGACATCGCTTTCCTGCGCTGCATTCCCAACATGAGCGTGCTTGCACCGTCCGACGAAAACGAGTGCCGTCAGCTGCTCACCACGGCCTACGGCCAAGACCACCCCGTGGCCGTGCGCTACCCACGTGGCGCTGGGGCCGGCGTGGCCATTGAGCCCACGCTGAATGCCTTGCCCTGGGGTCAGGGCGAAGTGCGCCGCCAGGGCGAGCGCATCGCCATCTTGGCCTTCGGCACCATGCTTTACCCGGCGCTGGCCGCGGCTGAAAACCTCAATGCCACCGTGGCCAACATGCGCTTCGTCAAGCCGCTCGATGTCGCCCTCGTGACTGACCTGGCGCGCAGCCATGATGCAATCGTGACCATTGAAGAAGGCTGCCTCATGGGCGGCGCCGGCAGTGCGGTGCAAGAGGCACTGGCCGCGGCGCGCATCCAGGTGCCGGTTCTCACTCTGGGCTTGCCCGATGAGTTCATCGAGCATGGTGACCCCGCCAAGCTTCTCAGCTTGTGTGGCCTGGATGCCGCGGGCATCGAGCAGTCGATTCTCAAGCGCTTCGGCGCGCGGCCGGCCCTCATTCGCCCGGCAGCCAACTGTTAGCGGTCAGAAGTCGCAGCCTGATGCCCTTGAGCCCGCCAGGGCGTCGTGATAGCTGTCATCCTTTGCTTGTTATGAATCAAATGACCGACGTAAAGAACGCCCCAAGGCCGGCCGAGCCGGCCGTCCCCCGGGGGGATCTGAGTAGCCCGGCAAAGCCGGATCTACCCAAGAGTGCGTTGAAAGACACGCTGCACATCCCTGACACGCAGAGCGAGCGCGACGAGCGCCACCTGGCCATTCAGCGTGTGGGCGTGAAAGACGTGCGCTACCCGCTCACCTTGCGCACC
>JBBRFR010000504.1:0-2424 GCA_038241485.1 Burkholderiales bacterium | reverse complement strand
GTGAGCAAGCGCAAAACCGCGATCGCATCGCCATACAAAGCCGCTGCGGCAGAGCCCAGCTTGGTCACATGGATCGACGCGGCCTGGCTCCAGGCTTCGCGCCGGCATACCGTTTCCAGCTCGATGCAGGCGCGGCGCGCTTGCGGCCACGGGCCCGCCTTGAGCCAATCGAGCCACAGGTCGGTGGCAGCCACGGGGCTGGCCGCCCGCAGCAGGCTCATCACCTGGGCTGCTGCGCGGGTGGTCGAAAGCTTCCAGCCTGTTTCGTCGAGCAGGCTGACCCGCTGGCGCTCCAGCAGCGCACGCACACGACGCACCAGCACGCGGTCTTGGGCCACCAGCGCCACCGGCGCAACGCCGGCTGCCAAGTGGGCCAGCACCTGGGCCGCGGCACATTCGGCCTCGTGCTCGAAGCCATGGCAAGCCGCCAGCGACACGCTGGGCGCGAGCCAAGCCTGCGCAGGCGCGTCGGCTTCCAGTACCAGGCATGGGATCGATGAAGCGAGCAACAGCCGCTCGGTCAAGGCATCCGCACCACCGGCCTGAATCACGATCCAGGCGGCGGGCAGGTGGGAGAACAGCAAATCTGTCTGTCGGGCAGGCGCGAGCGCCGCCCACTCAAGCGCCAGCCGGGCCAAGGCACGCTCGCTCGCACCGGGGCCGGCGGCCGACACCAACAACTCACGGCCGTGATGCCAATGGGCGGCCCGCTCGCGTGGCTCGATGGCCGCAACCGCTTTCACCAACGCATGCGCCGTCGTGACCACGGCGGCCACCGCATCGTCAAAGGCCAAGGGATCCTTGCGCACCCAGGTTTGCGAACGCAGCATGCGCGCCGCGTTCAGCCTATCGGTGCTGGCGTCGAGCGTGAGTTGGCCCTCGTCCGAGCGCGGCGCCGGCCCGAGTGAGGCCGCCAAGGTGTGCGTCGTCTCCACCCGCGGCTGCCAACCGCCGCGCTGCACCCAGGCACGACGTGCCGGTACGAGGTGTTGGGCGAAAGGCACCACGACGACAGCCGATCGCAAATCCACGTTTTGCGACTCGGCCCAGGCCGACGCGCGGGCGGTGATATCGGCCCAGCTCAGCGGCATTTCAAGGGGCTGGCGAGCTATTGAGTCCATAGAAAGCTTGAGGCCGGCGCCGGCGCGTTCAGGAGGGCTTTGTGTCAGAATCATTCTGCCTTGCCGCTCGCACCGAACGGCTCAAGCCAAGGACAAGAAAATGAGCAGCGAATTGATCAAACACACTACCGACGCATCGTTCGACAGCGACGTGCTGAAGGCCAGCAAGCCCGTGCTGGTGGACTACTGGGCCGAGTGGTGCGGCCCTTGCAAGATGATCGCGCCCATTCTGGACGAAGTGTCCAAGGATTACGACGGCCGCTTGCAAATCGCCAAGATGAACGTCGACGAGAACCGCGATGTGCCCGCCAAGTTTGGCATCCGCGGCATCCCGACCCTGATGTTGTTCAAAGATGGGCAACTGGCCGCCACAAAGGTTGGCGCACTTTCGAAGGCCCAGTTGACGGCCTTCATCGACGGTAATCTATAATTCGTCCCAATTGCGGTGGCCCTGGCCACGGGCTCACGAGGCCTTCCAGAAGCCACCGCCTGAAAACTTAGCCACCACGCCCATCTGAGGCGCGTCGGTTCGGCCCCCCACTCCAGCGTTTCGTATCACTGCTCGCAACGCGCGTTTGCACCTCAGCCTCAACCGGCTGCTGGTGGTTTCAATCGCAACACCGGCCTTGGCTGCCAGCAGCCGGCCGGGCACTCACCCCAGGGTCATCGCCCATGCATCTATCCGAACTCAAAGCCCTCCACGTCTCTGCCCTCATCACGATGGGCGAAGAGCTGGAGATCGAAAACGTCGCCCGCATGCGCAAGCAGGAGCTGATGTTCGCGATCATGAAAAAGCGCGCCAAGGGTGGCGAGCAGGTGTTCGGCGACGGCGTGCTGGAGGTGCTGCCAGACGGATTCGGCTTCTTGCGCGCGCCTGACGCAAGCTACATGGCCTCGACTGACGACATCTACCTGTCGCCCAGCCAGATCCGCCGCTTCAACCTGCACACTGGCGACGCCATCGAAGGCGAGGTCCGGGTGCCGAAAGACGGCGAACGCTACTTCGCACTGGTCAAGGTCGATCGCGTGAACGGTGTGACGCCCGAGGAGAGCAAGCACAAGATCATGTTCGAGAACTTGACGCCGCTGTTCCCGAAAGAGCAGTTCAAGCTCGAACGCGAGATCAAGACCGAAGAGAACATCACCAGCCGCATCATCGACTTGATCGCCCCGATCGGCAAAGGCCAGCGCGCCCTGCTCGTCGCACAGCCCAAGACCGGCAAGACGGTGATGATGCAGCAGCTCGCGCACGCGCTGGTCGCGAACCACCCGGAGGTCTACCTGATCGTGCTGCTCGTCGACG
>JBBRFR010000503.1:0-2430 GCA_038241485.1 Burkholderiales bacterium | reverse complement strand
CGCCGCACAGTGCGAGCAGGTCAACCGCAGCAAACGCTGCGAAACAATGCCGTTCAAGGCGGCAGCAAAACTGTAAGCGTCAACACCCATGTGCAAAAAGCGCCCCAGCACGTCGAACACGTTATTGGCATGCACCGTGGTGTAGACCAGGTGGCCGGTGAGCGCCGCCTGGACCGCTATCTGCGCGGTCTCGTCGTCGCGGATCTCACCCACCATGATCTTGTCGGGGTCGTGACGCAAGATGGAGCGCAAGCCTCGTGCAAAGGTCAGCCCCTTTTTCTCGTTCACCGGGATCTGCAGCACACGCGCCAGCCGGTATTCCACCGGGTCTTCAATCGTGACGATCTTGTCTCGCCCGGTATTGATTTCGGTGATGGCCGCGTAGAGCGTGGTTGTCTTGCCCGACCCGGTGGGGCCCGTCACCAGCAGCATGCCGTGCGGCTTGCTGGCCAGACGCCGGATGGGGCCAATGGTGTGCGCATCCAGGCCCAGTTTCTCCAGGCTTAAGGCTTGCGCCTGCTCCGACAGCGACTGCCGATCGAGCAGCCGCAACACGGCGTCTTCGCCATAGATGTTGGGCATGACCGAAACCCGAAAGTCGATGTCGCGTGCGTTGACGCGCACCCGAAAGCGCCCGTCTTGCGGCACACGACGCTCCGCGATGTCGAGCTCGGCCATCACCTTGATGCGCGAGATCACCTGCTCGGCGGTATCAAGCCCCGCAACTTGTGTGACTTCCACCATCACCCCGTCGATGCGGTATCGCACCCGCAGGCAACCGGCATCGCACTCCAGGTGGATGTCGCTGGCTTGCAGCTTAAGTGCGTCGTAGATGGTGGAGTTGACCAGCTTCACCACCGGGCTGGTGTCTTCGCTGATCGAAGTGAGAGAGATCACGCTCACCACACTCTCGTCTGCGGACTCGGCACCCGGCGCGTCAAAACCATCCATGGCCCGCATCTGGCGCTCTTGCTGCGCCAAGAAAGCCTGCAGGTCAGCAGGGTGTGCCAGAACCAGGCGTGGCGCCGGGTGCAACCCGAGTCGCTGCAAGGCCCAGTCTTCTGTGGCACCGTCGAACGGGTCTGACAGCACCAATACTGGCCCCGCCGGCCCGACCGACCCCAAGGGCGAATGCGCCGACCCGGCAAATACGCCGCGGCTCAGGGCGTCGGTGTACGAGATGCCATCGAAGTCGGCGCGCAATGCCTGCAAGTCAGTCATCGCCAGCACCGCATAGCCGAAGCGCGCACCCAGCACGGCCATCACCTCGGCCGCTGCCATGGGCACTAAGCGCTCGATGGCCTGCACCACCGACACAGCGTCTTGCTGCGCCAGCCGCCGCGCCTGGAGCAGCAGCTCGGGGCTGAGCACCGCCTCGTTTTGCAGCTCAGGCGTCTTCATTGCAGGCTTCCGGCGAGGTCAAAGATAGGCAGGTACATCAGCACCACCACCGCGCCGATCACCACGCCAATGACGGCCATGAGAACGGGCTCAAGCAAGCGCGAAGCCCAGTCGACCCAGCGGGCAAATTCTTCGTCTTGAAAGCGGGCCGTGCGCTCGAGCATGTCGGCCATCTGACCCGAACGCTCACCCACTTTGATGAGCGACTCGGCCACTGGCCCGGCCAAGCCGGCCTGCATCAACGCGACCGACAAGCTCTGCCCCTGCTCCACCGACTGGCGTGCCACCGTGAGCTGCTGCTGCTGTGTCGGGCTGAGCAAGCCGGTGACCATGCCCAAGGCTCTGGGCAAGGCAATGCCCGAAGCCAGCAACAAACTCACAGCGCGGTAGAACCTGGCCAAACGAAACTCATGCGCCACGGGGCGCACACCAGGCAAGGCCAGCAGGCCATTGAGCAACCAGCGGCGCCCATGCGGCTTACGCAGGGCCCACACAAGTGCGACCAAGGCGGCCAAAATCAGCGGCAAAGCCAGCTGCCACTGAGCGTGAATCTGCTTGCCAAAGGCCAACAGCACACTCGACAACCACGGCATGTCGCGCCCCGACGACTCGTAGACCGAGGCAAACTTGGGCACTACATAGCCCAGCAAAAAGAGCGCAACGAACCCGCCCACCACCAGCAGCATCACCGGGTAGATGGAGGCCGAGACCAGCTTCTTGCGCAGCGCCTCAAACTGCAGTTGATACGCCACATACCGGGCCAGCGCATGCGGCAGATCGCCGGTGCGCTCTGAGGCGCGCACCGTGGCCACATACACCTCGGGGAAGTGCGGTGGCATCTCCCCCAACACGTCAGAGAAGTTCTTGCCTTCTCGCAGCGAAGCCAGCAGGCGCGACAGCAGCTCGCGCACGCCCGCGTGCCGCTCCTTGGCCAGCAGCGTGGCCAGCGCTTCGGTGAGGTTCAGGCCCGCTTCGAGCAAGGTCAGCAGCTCCTGGCTGAACAACAACAACGGAAAGGCGCCCCCCACC
>JBBRFR010000502.1:0-2431 GCA_038241485.1 Burkholderiales bacterium | reverse complement strand
GTCATCGGCGGCATCATGCTCGGCCTGGGCCGCGCACTGGGCGAGACCATGGCCGTCACCTTCGTGATCGGCAACTTCAACCAGCTCAACAGCCTGTCACTGTTCGAGGCGGCCAACAGCATCTCGTCGGCGCTCGCCAATGAGTTCGCCGAGGCGAGCGATGGTCTGCATCAGGCTTCGCTGATCTACCTGGGCCTGGTGCTGTTCTTCATCACCTTTGTGGTGCTGTCGCTGTCTCGGCTGCTGTTGTCGCAGCTGAAGAAGGGTGAAGGAACCCGCACATGAGCAGCTTCATCGCGATGGACTCGGCCCGCCTGGCCAAACACCGGCAACGCAAGGCGGTGAACGCGATTGCGCTGATGCTGTCGCTCGCCGCCATGGCCTTTGGCCTGTTCTGGTTGTTCTGGATTTTGTTCGAGACCGTGCGTTTGGGCATTGGCGGCCTCAACCTCGACACCTTCACGCAGATGACTCCGCCGCCGCAGGCCGAACGGGGTGGCCTTGCCAATGCCATTTTTGGCTCCATGGTGATGGTCGGCTTGGCCACCTTCGTGGGCACGCCCATCGGCGTGCTGGCCGGCATTTACCTCGGCGAATACGGCCAGAAGACCTGGCTGGGCGGCGCCACACGTTTCATCAACGACATCTTGTTGTCGGCACCGAGCATCGTGATCGGTCTCTTCATCTACTCGGTGGTGGTGGCGCAGCTGAAGTCGTTCTCGGCCATGGCCGGCATCTTGGCGCTGGCTTTGATCGTGATCCCGGTGGTGATTCGCACCACCGAGAACATGTTGACGCTAATCCCTAACTCGCTGCGCGAGGCGGCCTACGCGCTGGGCACACCAAAGTGGCGCGTCATCATGACCATCACCTTGAAGGCCGCGCGGGCCGGTGTGATCACCGGCGTGCTGCTGGCGCTGGCGCGCATAGCGGGTGAAACCGCACCGCTGCTGTTCACCGCCTTGTCGAACCAGTTCTGGACGAGCAACCTCGCCGCACCCATGGCCAGCCTGCCGGTGACGATCTTCAAGTTTGCGATGAGCCCGTATGAAAACTGGCAAAAGCTCGCCTGGGCGGGGGTGTTCTTGATCACCGTCGGCGTGCTGGCGCTCAACATCCTGGCGCGGGTTCTATTCCGCAACAAACACTGAATCCGGAGTTCGCAGAACATGGACACCAAAGTCGAATTCAGCACGACCGAGAAGCCCAAGCTGGCCGTGCGCGACCTCAACTTCTATTACGGCGCCTTTCACGCGCTCAAACACATCAACCTCGACATTCCCGAGAAGAAGGTGACCGCCTTCATCGGCCCCTCGGGTTGTGGCAAGTCGACTTTGTTGCGCACCTTCAATCGTATGTTTGAGCTCTACCCCGAGCAGCGTGCCGAAGGCGAGATCACGATCGATGGCGAAAACATCCTGAAATCAAAGAAGGATGTCTCGCTGATCCGCGCCAAGATCGGCATGGTGTTCCAGAAGCCCACACCGTTCCCGATGTCGATTTACGACAACATTGCCTTTGGCGTGAAGTTGTTCGAAAGCCTGCCTCGGGTCGAGATGGACGAGCGTGTTGAATGGGCGCTTAAGAAGGCCGCGTTGTGGAACGAAGTGCGCGACAAGCTCAACCAGAGCGGCTCCGGTCTGTCGGGCGGGCAGCAGCAGCGCCTGTGCATCGCACGCGGCATTGCCATCAAGCCTGAGGTGCTGCTGCTTGACGAGCCTTGTTCGGCGCTTGATCCCATCTCCACGGGCAAGATCGAAGAGTTGATCCACGAGCTGAAGAGCGACTACACCGTGGTCATCGTGACTCACAACATGCAGCAGGCCGCACGCTGCTCTGATTACACGGCGTACATGTACCTGGGTGACCTGATCGAGTTCGGCCCTACGGCCGAACTCTTCATGAAGCCCAAGAAGAAGGACACCGAGGACTACATCACCGGCCGTTTCGGTTGATGATCACGGAGGTACAAAACCATGAGTGAAAAACATCTCTCAACGCAATTTGATGCCGAACTGAGCGGCATTTCGACCCGCGTGCTCGAAATGGGCGGCTTGGTCGAGTCTCAGGTGGCGCAGTCGGTCTACGCCTTGACCAACTTCAGTGGGGAAGTGGCAACCGAAGTGCTGCGCAACGAAGAGCGCGTCAACGGGATGGAAATGGAGATCGACCGCGACCTCTCCACCATCATCGCCCGCCGTCAGCCCACCGCGCGCGACCTGCGCCTGTTGATTGCCATCTCGAAAACCATCGCCAACCTGGAGCGGGTGGGCGACGAAGCCGCTCGCATCGCCCGCACGGTGCAGCGCCTGATCAACGCCGGCTTGTCCAGCCGCATGCGCCTGCCGGTGGCCGACCTGCAGTACGAGGCCGACCTCGCCATCGCCCAGTTGCGCAAGTCGCTCGACGCCTTTGCGCGCCTGGACGCCGT
>JBBRFR010000501.1:0-2436 GCA_038241485.1 Burkholderiales bacterium | reverse complement strand
TTGAGCCGGCCCATCGAATCACGCGAGGCAAACGGCTGGTAGGCCTCGTCCATCACCACCAGGCCCGGTGCGGCTTGGATGATGGCGTCGATGGCCGCGTCGTCCCACAGGTTGGCGGTCGGGTTGTTCGGGTAGGCGAGGTAGACGATGGCGGGCCGGTGCTCGTGCACCGCGGACAGCATGGCCGGCAGGTCGAGCTCGAAATCGGCCGTGGTGGGCACCCCGATGAAAGGCAGGCCTTGCAGCTTGGCCGACATGGCGTACATCACGAAGCCCGGCACCGGCGCGAGCACCGTGTTGCCCGGCACGTCACAAGCCAGCGCGAGCAGCGAGATCAGCTCGTCAGAGCCATTGCCCAGCATGATGTCGCAGTCGACCGGCATGCCAGCGTGCGCGGCCAGCTTGGCCCGCAGCACATCGCTGCCCTCGGCGGGGTAGCGGTTCAGCGCTACTTCGGCCAGGCGTTTGCCCAATGCCTCGCGCAGCGCGGGGGGCAGGCTGAAGGGGTTCTCCATCGTGTCGAGCTTCACTAGGCCAGCCGAGGGCTGCACGGCATAGCCGTGCATCGATTGGATGTCTTGGCGGATCACCCGCCGCATGCGGTCTGGCAATGCGGCGCTCATCCCCGGTTCCCTTTCAGTCGCATCTCGGCGGCTTGCGCATGGGCTTGCAAGCCTTCGCCATAAGCCAACTCGGCCGCAATCAGGCCCAGCTTTTGCGCGCCCGCCTCGCTCACCTCGATCAGGCTGCTGCGCTTTTGAAAGTCGTACACGCCCAACGGTGACGAAAAGCGGCAAGTGCCCGAAGTCGGCAGCACATGGTTGGGCCCGGCGCAGTAGTCACCCAGGCTTTCGCTGGTGAAGGCGCCGAGGAAGATGGCGCCGGCGTGCTTGAGCAGCGGCTCCCAGCGGTGCGGGTCTTGCGAACTCACTTCCAGGTGCTCGGGCGCGATGCGGTTGCTGATGGCGCAGGCTTCTTCCATGCTGCGGGTGTGGATCAACGCACCACGGCCTTCGAGCGACGCGCGGATCACATCGCGGCGCGGCATGCCGTCGATCAAACGGTCGATCGCTGCCTTCACCTGAGCGATGTAGGCGAGGTCGGGGCACAGCAGAATGCTTTGCGCCAGCTCGTCGTGCTCGGCTTGGCTGAAAAGATCCATCGCCACCCACTCGGCCAGCGTGCTGCCATCAGCCAGCACCAAAATTTCGCTCGGGCCGGCGATCATGTCGATGCCGACCTTGCCGAACACACGGCGCTTGGCGCTGGCCACATAGGCGTTGCCGGGGCCGGTGATCTTGTCGACGGCGGGCACGGTGGCCGTGCCGTAGGCCAAGGCAGCAACCGCTTGTGCACCGCCCAGGGTGAACGCACGGTCAACGCCCGCAATCGCCGCCGCGGCCAGCACCATCGCGTTGCGCTCGCCCTTGGGCGTGGGCACGACCATGATGATTTCGCCCACACCGGCCACCTTGGCCGGCACGGCGCTCATCAGCACGCTCGACGGGTAGGCCGCCTTGCCACCCGGCACATACATGCCCAGGCGGTCGATGGGCGTGACCTTCTGGCCGAGCAATGTGCCATCGGCATCGCGGTAACTCCACGAGCGGCCACACGCTTCCAGCTGACGCTGGTGGTACTCGCGCACACGCTCGGCAGCGGCTTCCAGAGCGTGGCGCTGCTTCGGCGTGATGGCCGCCAAGGCGGCTTGCAGTTCGGCGGGGGTGATCTCGAGCGCGGCGACCGACGCGGCCTTCAAGCCATCGAAACGCTCGGTGTACTCCAGCACCGCTGCGTCACCCCGCAGGCGCACGTCGGCCAAGATGCCCGCCACCCGCTCTTCAATCGCATGGTCGGTTTCGGCCGACCAGTGCTGCAAGCGCTGAAACTCGGCCTCGAAATCGGCAGCGGCGGTCGAGAGCTGGCGGATGTTGACAGTCATGGCATCACTTGGCGGTGTCACTCAGCAGGAATGGCCGACGCAAATGCGTCGATGATCTGGCGGATGGCTTCGCGCTTCACTTTCAGCGCCGCTTGGTTCACCACCAAGCGGGCCGAGATCTGCATGATGTGTTCGACCTCGACCAGGTGGTTGGCTTTGAGCGTGCTGCCGGTCGACACCAGGTCGACGATGGCATCGGCCAGGCCGGTCAGCGGCGCGAGCTCCATCGAGCCATAGAGCTTGATCACGTCGACGTGCACACCCTTGTCGGCAAAGTGATCGCGTGCGCAGCTGGTGTATTTGGTGGCCACACGCAGGCGCGAGCCCTGTTTCACCGCGTTGTCGTAATCGAAGTCGTCGCGCACGGCCACGCTCATGCGGCACTTGGCAATGCGCAGGTCGAGCGGCTGGTACAGGCCGGCGCCGCCATGCTCGAGCAAGATGTCTTTGCCGGCCACGCCGAGGTCGGCACCGCCGTATTGCACGTAGGTGGG
>JBBRFR010000500.1:0-2464 GCA_038241485.1 Burkholderiales bacterium | reverse complement strand
GGTTCAGAAAGGCCTGCGCGTGCTCCCTTGCGCTTTCCATCCACTGCGCGGTGTAAAGCAAGTGGCGCGAATACACGGTATGCCCGCGGTCTGAAATTTCCCGAGCGATTCTCTTTTCGACCGCTTTTCCGATGTTTCCTTCAATCCACTCATGGCTCATCTGCACCATGATCTTGCGTGGCGCGGCTGCGGACTTTGTGGGAGCCTTCTTCGCAGCAGTAGCTGATCCTCCCCCTCGGCCCGCACGTCCGCCGGCTTGCGGTTTGCTCGGCGCTTCATCAGCCTCATAAGGCTCCAGCATGTCCTCCCCCTTGGGAATGCCGGTCACGCCCAGCTTGCCGAGCATGGAAGGCTGGAAGTTGGGGTTCTTCTTAAGCATCTTGGGGATCAGTATCTCCAGCTCGCTCTTGGCTTCGACCACCGCATAGGGCTTGTTGCCGTTGTGCTGCCTGGCCCGCCACACGGCGTCGATGCCTTTGGGGTTGGGTGTGCTGTCGAGCCTGTAGAGCATGTGCAGCGCATTGCCCGCCCCGCGCGAGAGCTTGCCCTCGCGCAGCTTGCCGGGGTCGCCCTGCTTCCAGGCGCCTTCTACGCCGTGATCGTGCCCGCTCCAGTCGGGCTTGCCCCAGCCGAATGTCTGCAAGCAGTGGTAGTCGGCCAGGTGCTCGCCCATGATGCCGATGAGGCTGTTCTGTAAAGCCTCGGTGGCGGTCGCGAGCGTGGCGTTGACCACCCCGGCGCCAGAGGTCGCGCGCTCCTGGCCTTGCTGGCCGGTTTCAGCGTGCTTCTTGGCCGGTTGCTCGGTTTTCTTCTTGCCGGTGGGCGCGGCATGGGCCGAGCTGTTGGGTTGCAGCTTCTTCCACTTGGTCAGGCGCCGTTGCACGATGCCCAGCAGTGCCGGAAGCTCGGCCTGCACATAGCGCAGGGTGTTCTTGAGCGTGTCTTGGCTGTCGGGGGGCAGGCGCTGGTACAGCTCCGACTCTTCGATCGACTCGCGGATTTTCTGGATGCTCGCGCGCAGCTTGCCAGCGTTGAACAGCTCGTCGAGCAAGGTTTCGGGGCTGGTGTCGATCTTGCAAATCTCAAGCACGCGGCGCAGCAGGTCAAACAGGATGGGGGCGAAGCGTTGTGGGTCTTTGTTGACCAGGCGCAGGCTCTTTTTGACGCCATCGCCGGGGCCGGGCACCCAGCCGATGAGGGCGAGCACCAGGTCGAACTTGGCGTTGTCTTTGGCGTCTGCAGTTTCTGCGCCGTGCAGCACCCAAAGCGACTCCACCGTGTCGTAGACGTCAATGGCTTGGGCCAGGTAAGGCACAAAGCCGAGCGCGATGGCTTGACCCAACTCGATACCGGCCTCTTTGAGGGCGGCAGCACGCTCCACTTCTTGCTGGCGCTTTTGCTCGGGTGTGAGTGGCTCGGCGGGCGCTTCGGGGGGTGCCGCGTTCGGGGTTTCGCTGGTCATCACAGCACCCTCCCGGCGTGGGCCTGTATTAGGGCTTGGAGGTCGGTGGCCCCGCATTCGCGCAGCGAATGCGCTCGTCATGACAGGTCGTTGTGATCGTTGATGACTCGCCCCGGCCACGGGGCGCTGATTGATAGCTCGCCGCGCAGCGACGCTGGAGATCACAGTCCCGGCGGGTCTTGGTTCTGATCCCACTGCCAGATGGTGGCGCCGTAGTCGCCGCCGACTTCAGGCATCGGCTCACCGGCCTTGAAGAGGCGACGGCTGCTCACTTGAGCGGGAGTGAACCAGAAGCCTTCGCGGGGGCAGGGTTGACCCGCCTCGCAACGGCCGCGCTGGGTGTCATCGGTTGCTTCTTCGGACAAATGCTTGTTGGCCCGCGCCCAGGCCACCAAGTCTTTGGGGTAGACGAGGTGATCCACTGTGCTGTCGTCGATTTCATAAAGCAGCGCAATCGCTCCGGCCTCAAAGGCCCAGTAGCCGAAGTAATCACCCTCTGCGCCTTGAATACGCTCATGGCCGCCGTGCCAAGGCGCATCGGCCATCGCCGGGTACCACGCCAGACAGTAGGCAATCAGCTCAGTTGTCTTGTCGGCAGGCTCTACCTTGTCGGTCGCATTGAGCAAATGCAGATAGGGTTGCTGGTGATACCAGTTCTCCAGATAAGGGCGAGCGGGAAGAACGTGTGTGATGAGTTCTTCATAGACAGCATCTTCACCGTCGTAAGCAGAACCTTCAACCAAAGCGTTCAGGCGCGGGATCAAGTCACGCCGATGCAGCAAGTAGCAAAGGCCCAGCAGCTGCGCCATGCGCTCGAAATCTGCGATGTCTTGGAAGCCGAAGGCCGGGAAGTTGGGTTCGTTCTCAAATGCGCGAAGGAAGTGCGCGTGGCGCTCATACGCGGCCACGACTTTTTCCAGGTCGTCGCGCAAGGGGGCGATGGGGTCGCCTGCGGTGTAGCGGAGGGAAAGAAGCTCGTAAGTTAGATCGGCGCCCGTTGCA
>JBBRFR010000499.1:0-2474 GCA_038241485.1 Burkholderiales bacterium | reverse complement strand
GGCTTCCCGGGCCTGGCGCAGCTGGGGCTCTTTTCGGTCGCCGGGCTGACCGCGGCAGCCGTCACCACCCGCATCGTGTTCCCCGTGCTGGCGCCCGATGGCGCGCCGGGTGTGGGCATGCGCCGTCGCGTGGGCCAGTGGGTGGGCTGGTGTGCCGAGACCTTGCCGCGCTTGCGCTGGCCCTTGATGGCGCTGACCCTGGTGGCCGCCGTCACGCTGGTGTGGCTGCCCTCACCGTGGCGCGCCAACCTGGCCTCGCTGAACCCGGTCGGGGCCGAGATGATCCAGCTCGACGAAGCCCTGCGCCGCGACATCGGTGCCAACGACAACGGCACCATCGTCGCCGTGGCCGGCGCTGATGAAGCCGGCGTGCTGGCCCAGGCCGAAGCGGCCGGCCTGCGGCTTGACCGTTTGGTGAGTGACGGCCTGATCAGCGGCTACGAATCACCCGCGCGCCTCTTGCCCAGCCCGGCCACACAGCAGAGGCGGCAGGCGGCGCTGCCCGAGGCCGCCGTGTTGTCGGCCAGCCTGGCGCAGGCAACCGCCGACGGCCCGCTGCCGGCGGCGCGCCTGGCGGGTTTCATCGCCGACGTGCAAGCGGCTCGCACCCAAGCCGTGCTGACCGCGGCCTCCTTGCACGGCACGCCGCTCGCGCCCGCCTTGGCGGCGCAGCTGCTGGCTGGCGATGGCACACGCCCGTGGCGGGCCCTGGTGCGGGTGCAGGCCGGCCCCGAAGGTGTCGATGTCAACAAGCTGCGCGCAGCACTCGCCGACCTGCCCGGCACCCAAGTTGTCAACATCGCCGATGAACTGAGCGGCATGTACACCCGCTACCTGCATGAGGCCACGGTGCAAGCGCTGGTGGGCGCGTTGGCCGTGTGCCTGTTACTTGGCGTGCACCTGCGCTCGTGGCGGCGCTTGCTGCGCATTGCGCAGCCCATCGTGGCGGCGGTGCTGATCGTGCTGGCGGTGATGAGCGCTCTTGGCATCGCCTTGGGCATCCTGCACCTGGTGGGGCTGCTGCTCACGGTGGCCATCGGCTCCAACTACGCGCTCTTCTTTGACCAGCTGCGCAGCCAGCAAGAGGCGCAACCGCCCGGCTCGCCGGTGACGGCCGTCGACCGCGACACCCTGGCCTCGCTGGCACTGGCCAACCTGACCTCCGGTGTGTCTTTCCTGCTGCTCGCGTTTTCGAGCATCCCGGCACTGTTTGCGGTGGGCCAGGTGGTGGCCCCGGGCATCTTGATCAGCCTGCTGCTGTCGGCGGCTTTCATCCCCGCAGCCAGGCGGTGAATCCCGGGCGGCGTGTGAGGGGCCTTGTGCAAAAATCAGGGCCGTTTCAGACCACCCCGCGCATGCCGTCTTCCACGCCCTTGATGCCCGCTGCCAGCCCCGTGCGTTGGCACGCGCCGGTGTTGGTCAAGGCCAGTGTGGCCTGCCACCTGGCAGCTGGCACGGCGGTGCTGGTCGAGTCGGCGTTGTGGCCGTGGTCGCTGGGTGCGTTGGCGGTTGACCACGCGCTGCTGGTTGGCGCCGGCTTGTGGCCACGCTCCACCTGGCTCGGCAGCAACCTGCGCCGGCTGCCCGAGGCCTCGGCGGCCCGTGGCGAAATCTCGATCACCCTCGACGACGGCCCCGACCCCGGTGTCACCCCTGCCGTGCTCGACCTGCTCGATGCCCACCGCGCACAAGCCACCTTCTTTTGCATTGCCCGCCGGGCCGCGTTGTACCCACAGCTGTGCCGCGAGATCGTTGCGCGTGGCCACAGCGTGCAAAACCACAGCCACCGGCACTCGCACACCTTCTCGTTGTGGGGGCCGCGCGCTTTCGCCCGCGAGATCAGCCTGGCACAGGGCACGCTGAGCCAGATCACCGGCCAGCGCCCGGCCTTCTTTCGTGCGCCGGCCGGGCTGCGCAACCCGTTTCTCGCGCCGGTGCTCGACCAGCAAGGCCTGCAGCTCGTGAGCTGGACGCGGCGTGGTTTTGACACCGCCTACACCGACCCCGCAGGCGTGCTGGCCCGGCTCACCCGTGGCTTGAGCGCGGGCGACATCTTGCTGCTGCACGACGCCAACTCCAAAACCGCACCCAGCGGCAAACCCGTGGTGCTGGAGGTGCTGCCCGAGCTGCTGCGCCGCATCGAGCAGGCGGGCTTGCGCACGGTCACGCTGCCGGGGGCCTTCGCATGAGCAGCGCCAGCCCGGCGGGTGAACACTGGTCGGCCTTGCGCGACGCCGCCAGCGAGCCCTACCGCCGCGCCGGCCCCTTTGCCTGGCGCTTTGCGCGCGGCAAGCTGGGCTTCGACCCGGTGTTTCAACACCTGCTGAGCCAGGGCCTGATCGCGCCGCGTGCCCGTGTGCTCGACATCGGCTGCGGCCAGGGCCTGCTCGCCAGCCTGCTGCGCGCCTGCACGCTGCAGGCACAACAAGGCCGCTGGCCGAGCCAGTGGGCGGCAGCGCCGGCGGCGGCGCGGG
>JBBRFR010000498.1:0-2490 GCA_038241485.1 Burkholderiales bacterium | reverse complement strand
GCCGCCATCGTGTTACCACAAGCCATGCCCTACATCCTGCTGGGCAACAGTTTCCTGACACGTTTTCAGATGCAGCGCAACAACGACCAGCTCACGCTCGAAAAACGGTAGGACCACCAAGAGCGCCCTGTGGCCAAGCCCTTCATCGGCAAGCGATGCCTTCATTTCAGGATGCGTTGGATCCGGCTCTGCCGGTCCGCTCGCATCGCCCCAGGGGGGCAACGGCGCAAGCGGCGCGGGGGGGTCACGCTGCCGCCGTCACCACGATCTCGATTTTCCAGCCTGAGTCGGCCAGCGCAGACTGCACCGTGGCCCGAGGGGGCGCGGCGCCGGGCACCACCCAGGCGTCCCACACCGCATTCATCGCTGCGATATCGGCGATGTCACTCAGGTAGATCTGGGCGCGCAGGATGCGCGATTTGTCGCTGCCGGCCTCGGTCAGGCGCTGAGCCACCTGGGCCAGCACGTCTTCCGTCTGACCTCGGATATCGGTATCCCCGCGCTCGGGCACCATGCCCGCGAGGTACACCACGCGGTTGAACACAGCGGCTTCGCTGTTGCGTGCGGCCATGCTGTGGCGAACAATGTCTGTGCTCATGATTTTTTGGCTCCCAGCTTGCTCTCCTTGCCAGCCAGCAGGCGGTTGATGTTTTCAGCGTGGCGCCACACCAGCAAAATGCCCATGACCGAGAGGCTAAGCACCATGTCCCCAGGCGCCTCCCAAGCCACCCCCTGGCCAAACAGATAGAAAGCCGGCGCAAACAATGCCGTCACGATGGACGCCAGAGAGACATACCGAAAAAAGAACACGATGATGGCCCAGGTGAGCAGCGAAGCGAGCCCCAGCCACGGCTGAAAGCCCACGATCACACCAGCGGCGGTGGCCACGCCCTTGCCACCTTGAAAGCGGAAAAACACCGGGAACAGGTGACCCAAAAATGCCGCCAGCCCGACCAGTGCCACCGTGCCCTCGCCCAGGCCCCAAGCATCTCCCCACCACTTGACGGCCATCACCGGCAGCCAGCCTTTGAGCGCATCGAGCAGAAGCGTGAGCACCGCCGCCGGCTTGCTGCCAGAACGCAGCACATTGGTCGCACCGGGATTCTTGCTGCCGTAGCTGCGCGGGTCGTTCAAGCCCATCACTCGGCTCACCAGCACCGCAAAGGACAACGATCCGATCAGGTAGGCGGCCGCAATGGCCAACAACGGGGCAACGATTTCCAACAGGGACTCCTCGGGATGTTCTGTGCGCAGACCGGGAGGCCGCAGCGTGGGCTTATTCTGCCAGCGCGCACGCCACTGGCCGAGCACCGAGCGGTGCGCTGAGCACCGCCGGATCGATGCACACAAGAAAGCCGCGTCGCCCGCCGTTGATCCAGATGCGCGGCAGCGCCAGCACCGTGGTTTCAACCCAGATTGGCATCGAGCGCTTCAACCCGAACGGCGAGGTGCCGCCCACCAAGTAACCGCTGTGACGATTCGCCACCTCTGGCTTGCACGGCTCGATCGATTTGCAGCCGATATGGCGCGCCAAATTCTTGGTTGACACCGTTCGGTTGCCATGCATCAGCACCACCAGCGGGCGCGCCGCCTCGTCTTGCATCACCAGAGTCTTGACAACCGTGAAAGGGTCCAACCCGAGCACCTGCGCGCTGTGCTGGGCGCCACCGTGCTCCAGGTAGTCGTAGGGGTGCTCACTGAAATCCACGCCATGCGCTTTGAGCCAGGCAGTGGCGGGGGTTTCACTCACATGGTGTTTTTTGGCCAAACAATTCCTCCGAAGACCGTGCCTCGCTTCAGAACGCCGCGGATCCGGATTCCCCGGGACGCCAGCGCATTCCCATACAGCGCGTCGCGCTCAGCGCGGCGGGGGTGATTCCAATTCTGTGGCGCGGGGGGGCGCGCAATCACTGGGCGGGATCCCGATGTGCCCAGCGAATCTCGTCGATTGCGCTCAGCAGCTCGGGCGAGAGCGTCGCGCCCCACGCATCCAGGCATTGGTCGAGCTGCTCCACCGAGGTCACACCGATGATGGTGCTGGCCACGCGCCAGCTGGAGTAGCAAAAAGCCAGCGCCAATTGGGTCGGGCTCAAGACATTTTCGCGTGCCAAGAGGTTGTAACGTTTCGCGGCAGCCAGAGCTTCTGGGCGAGCCCAGCGCTGCTTGCGCATGGAGTCAAACAAGGCCATACGACCAACGCCACCGTCCAACCCATCCTGGTCGTACTTGCCGGTGAGCAAACCAAACGCCAGCGGCGAGTAGGCAAGCAAAGACACGTTCAGGCGGTGGCAGGTTTCGTCCAGCCCGTTTTCAAAGCTTCGGTTGGTCAGCGCGTAAGGGTTTTGCACCGTGGCCACGCGCGGAAGTCCGTGCTGCTCGGCCAGACGAACAAACTCGTGCACACCGTAAGGCGTCTCGTTGGACAGACCAATCGCGCGCACCTTGCCCGCGCTCACCAGCAGCTGCATCGCTTCGAGCTGCTCCAGCATC
>JBBRFR010000497.1:0-2491 GCA_038241485.1 Burkholderiales bacterium | reverse complement strand
GTTGCCCAAACGCAGCACGCCGCCAGCGTAGGGCACGGGCAAGACGTGTGTGTCGGTGCCAATGTCGGGAATCATCGTGATCACGCCGCGCAACACAAAGCCGACGCCGATGGTGAGCATCACGATAGAAAACGCTGGCTGGCCCAGGATGGGGCGAATCACCACCCGCTCCAAGCCACCGCCAAACAGCCCCATGCCGACGATGGTCGCCGGCACCGAAAGCCAGTAAGGCACACCCATGAAGGTCATCAGCGCCAGACCCAGGAAAGCGCCCACCATCATCAGGTCGCCCTGGGCGAAGCTCACTGTTTCGGTGGCTTTGTAAATCAGCACAAAGCCCAAAGCGATCAGGCCGTAGATGCATCCCTGAGAAATGCCGTCGATCAGCAGTTGCAGCAATTGCACCCTGGTGTCTCCTGTTGTTGTGTCGGGGCTGGGTTCACTCGCCGTGCTGCAAACCGTGCGGCGTGTGGTGTTTCGACCAGACGCGATTTATAGCTGCCTTGTGCGCCCCAGGCGCTAGGGGTTGTCCCGAGCGGCAGTCGCGAACGCGCCAGCGAGCCGCTCAGGAGGCGTTGATAGTGACGCCCATGCAATCTGTACGTATTGGCGCAGGCTTGGGGTTTTACGGTGACAACTGGGAGCCGGTGGCGGCCAGCATTGAGCGCGGGGCGGTGAACTTCATCGCCAGCGACCACCTGGCCGAACTTACCCTGGCCATCCTTCAGAAAGACCGGCAGCGCGATCCCACGCTGGGCTACGCGCGCGACGTGGTGCCGATGCTGCTGCGGCTGTGGCCGCTCATGCGTGAGCGGGGTGTGCGGTTTGTCTGCAACGCCGGTGGCCTGAATCCGCAGGGCGCGGCCCAGGCGGTGCTGGCGGCGTTTGCGGCCAAAGGTTGGCGAGCGCGGGTGGCGGTGGTGAGCGGCGATGACGTGCTGCCCCAGTTGCTGGATGCCGCCTCGCCGCCCGATCACTTTTCGCATTTGTTCAGCGGTGAGCCGATTGCTGGCGTGCGCGATCGGCTGGTGTGTGCCAATGCCTACCTCGGCGCGGCGCCGATCGTGGCCGCTTTAGACGCGGGCGCCGAGATCGTGATCACCGGTCGCGTGGCCGACGCCGCGCTGTTTCTGGGGCCCATCGCGCACAGTCTGGGCTGGTCGCTGGCCAGCGGCGAGCCCGCCGCTCTGGACCGGCTTGCGCAAGGCCTCACCGTGGGCCATCTGCTCGAATGCTCGGGCCAGGGCAGCGGCGGCAACTTCGGCAGCCAAGGCGCTTGGCAGGCCATTCCCGATCTGGCCCACATCGGTTACCCGATTGCCGAGGTGCACGCCGATGGCACCGCCTTCATCACCAAAGCGCCCAACACCGGCGGGCGCGTCAACTTCGACACCGTGCGCCAGCAGCTGCTGTACGAAGTGCATAACCCGCATGCCTACCAGTCTCCCGACGTGGTGCTCGACATGGGCAGCATCGGTCTGCAAGACGAAGGCCACGACCGCGTGCGCCTGACCGGTGCGCGCGGTCTGCCGCCCAGCGAGCAGCTCAAGGTGGTGGCCGGTTACCGCGACGGATTCAAAGCCGAGGTGACCTGGGGCTTTTCCTGGCCCGACGCCTGGGACAAGGCGCAGGCCGCACAAGCCACCATCCGCCGTCTGCTGGCGGAAAAGCGGGTGCCGCACGATGAGCTGTTTGTGGAATACCCAGGCTTGAATTCGGCGCACGGCGCGCTGGCGCCGCTGCCCGATGCCGCTGCGCTCAACGAGATGAACGAAATCTGGACCCGCATGGTCCTGCGCACGCCTGTGAAAGCTGCTGCGGATGGCTTCGGTCGTTTGTTCCCCTGGTTGGCGCTCAGCGGCCCGGCCTACACCTGCGGTTTCACTGGCCTGCACAACACCAGCGAGCTGCTCGGCATCTGGCCCACGCTGGTGCCGCGTGCGGCGGTGGAGGCTGGTGTGCAAATCGAACTTCTGGGGGATGCGGTATGAGCCCGCTTCGCATCCCCTTGGTCCGCATCGCCCATGCCCGCAGCGGCGACAAGGCCGACTGGGTCGATTTTGGTCTGTTCGCGTGGAACGAAGCGGGTTACAAGCTCATTGAGCGCGAGGTCACAGCCGAGCGTGTGCAAGCCCATTTCGCGCCTTGGCTGGCCGGCGAGGTCGAGGCCTGGCCCCTGCCCAACATTCTGGCGCTGAAATTCGTGCTCAAGGGCGCGCTGCAAGGCGGCGGCGCGCGCAACCTGCGGCTGGACAACCTGGGCAAGGCGATGGCGGGTGCCTTGCTGCGGTTGGAGATTGCGGTGACGCAGGAAGAGCTGAACCAAGCCTTGAACGCCCCGCGCGTGGGCTGGTGGCCCGAATGAACGAGGCAAGCGCGGCAAACACGGCCAACGCGCTCAAAGCACCAGCACCTCGTCGCTGAAGCTGTCGCTCACCCGCTGGCCGTTGCACAGCACGCTGTAAATCAAGCAATCCAGCGTTTTTTTCTG
>JBBRFR010000496.1:0-2498 GCA_038241485.1 Burkholderiales bacterium | reverse complement strand
ACCTCTTTGTCGGCCGGCACGTGGTTGGCCACCAGCGTGGGGATGCCGATGCCGAGGTTCACATAAAAGCCGTCTTGCAATTCTTGGGCCGCGCGAGCAGCCATTTGGTCTTGGGTCCAGGGCATTCTGATCTCCTTATTTGCTGTCACGCACGGTGCGCTTCTCGATCCGCTTCTCAGGCGTGGCGTTGAGCACGATGCGGTGCACGTAAATACCGGGCAGGTGCACGTCATCGGGCGCGATCTCGCCGGTCTCCACGATGCGCTCCACCTCCACAATGCAGACCTTGCCGGCGGTGGCAGCGGCGGGGTTGAAGTTGCGCGCGGTCAGGTTGAAGCGCAGGTTGCCCGAGCGGTCGGCCACGTCGGCTTTGATCAGCGCCACATCGGGCATGAGCGCGCGCTCCATCACATAGGTCTCGCCATCGAATTCGCGCAGCTCCTTGCCGTCGGCCACCAAGGTGCCGACGCCGGTCTTGGTGAAGAAGGCAGGAATGCCGGCACCGCCGGCACGCAGCTTCTCGGCCAGCGTGCCCTGCGGCGTGAACTCGAGTTCGAGTTCGCCGGCCAGGTACTGGCGCTCGAACTCCTTGTTCTCGCCCACGTAGCTGGAGATCATTTTCTTGATCTGGCGCGTTTGCAGCAGTTTGCCCAGACCGAAATCGTCCACGCCTGCGTTGTTGGAAATGGCCGTCAGGTTCTTGCAGCCGGTCTCGCGCAATGCGTCGATCAGGGCTTCGGGAATGCCACACAGGCCAAAGCCGCCCACGGCAATCAGCTGGCCGTCGGCCACCACACCGCTAAGTGCTTCGGCCGCACTGGGAAAAATTTTGTTCACGTCGTTTGCTCCAGGGGTTGAACACAACAGCAGCCACGATACTGCGTATCCGCATACGCAGTTTGACCTAATGGCTAACCCGAACTCCCCGGTCCCCGACGTCGACTACAGGCTGGCCTTCGAGCTGGCGCCACTGGGCATGGCGCTGTCGCGCCAGCGCGTGATGGTCGATTGCAACCAGGCGCTGTGCGAGATGTTTGGCGCCAGGCGGGAGCAGTTGCTGGGCCAGAGCTTTCAGCTGCTGTACCCCAGCGTCGCCGAATTTGAGCGCACCGGCGCGCGCATCGCGCCCATCCTGGGCCGCAACGGCACCTATGCCGACGATCGGGTGATGAAGCGGGTGGATGGCCGATTCCAGGGCGAGACGTTTTGGTGTCATGTGACCGGCCGTGCCCTGCATCGCGAGAGGCCGCACGAGGCAGGGATCTGGAGCTTTGAAGACCTCAGCTCACGCCGTGCTGTGCGCGCCGAGCTCACACCGCGCGAGCGGGAGGTGGCCGCGTTGTTGATGCACGGCCAAACCAGCAAGGAAATCGGCAAGGCCCTGGCCATCAGCCACCGAACAGTGGAAATTCACCGGGCGAAGCTGATGCGCAAGTACCAGGCGCACAGCACACCGGATTTGGTGCACCGGCTGCTGGCCGGGTAGCTGGATTGTTGCCCCCTTGCGCTCCATCGCCTTCGGCGCTGGTTCGCGGCTTCGCCGCTGTGCGGGTCGTCCGTGTCACTGCGGCTGGAAGCCGCTGTCCTTGATGATGCGGGCCCACACTTTGCTGTAGGCCTGTTCACGTGCGGCGAGTTGTTCGGAACTCATGTAGCCCACGCTCAGGCCCATGGCGGTCAAGCGGTCGCGCACGTCCGGCTGGGCGATGGTTTTCTGGATCGCAGCACCCAACTTATTGAGCGTGGCTTTGGGCGTGCCAGCGGGTGCAAACACGCCGTAATACGGCATGTCCTCAAAATCGGCCAAGCCAAGCTCGCTCAGTGTCGGCACCTCGGGCAAGGCGGCCTGGCGTTGCGCGCCCATGACAGCCACCACGCGCAGCTTGCCGGCCCTGTGGTTCTCGATGAAATCGGGCACCGAGGCCACGCCGGCCGGGATCTGGTTGCCCAGCATGTCGGTCATCATGGGGGCGCTGCCGCGGTAGGGAACCGAGATCAAATCGAGACCGTTCTTCTTCGCGATTTCCTGCACCAAGAACTGCGGCACCGAGTTCGGCGCCGGAATGCCGACCGAGCCTTTGCCACCGGCCTGTTTCACCGTCGCGACGTACTCTTTAAAGGACGCGGCTGGCGTGCCGCTGGAGAGCGCGAACGCGTTCACGAAGGTGGCAAAACCAGCCACCGGCACAAAGTCTTTGGCCGAGTCGTAGCCCGCGTTTTTGGTGACCATGGGCAGAATGGTGATGCTGTGGTCGTGGCTCAAAAACAGGGTGTGGCCATCGGGCGCAGCGGCCTTGAGCGTTTGTGCTGCGATCTGCCCACCGGCACCCGGCTTGTTCTCCACCACCACCGGCGCGCCCAGTTCCTGCTGCAAGCGCTCCGCCAGGATGCGAGCGATCGCGTCGGTGCCGCCGCCAGCGGGAAAGCCCACCATCAGCTTGGTGACGGCGCCGCTTTGCGCAGCGGCCCAGCCAGAGGCACAGAGCGCGGCAGCGAGT
>JBBRFR010000495.1:0-2525 GCA_038241485.1 Burkholderiales bacterium | reverse complement strand
CTCGGCGCGGCGCACCTCGACAATGCGGCCGTCGCTTATCTTCACCGCGTCGTCGGCCTCGGCCTGCATCTGGGGGTCGTGTGAAGAGATGACAAACGACACACGCTGCTCACGCTGCAGCTTGCGCATCAGCGCAATGATGGCGGCGCCGGTATGGCTGTCGAGGTTGGCGGTGGGTTCGTCGGCCAACACGATCTGTGGAGCCGCCGCCAAGGCACGCGCGATGGCCACACGCTGGCGTTGACCGCCCGACAGTTGGCCGGGCCGACGAATAGCCTTGTCGGACAGATCAACGGCAGCCAGGAGCTCGCGCACGCGCGCCGTGCGTTGCGCCTTCGGCTCGCCGATCAGCAGCAAGGGAAACTCAACGTTCTCGTGCGCGGTGAGCACCGGCAGCAGGTTGAAGTTCTGAAACACAAACCCGAGGTGGCGGGCCCTGAAATCGGACAGTGCGTCGTCGCTCAACTCATGCACGGCCTGGCCAGCGATGGTGATGCGACCGCTGTCCGGGCGGTCGACGCAGCCGATCAGATTCAACAGCGTGGTCTTGCCGCGGCGGTTTCAAGCTTGAAGTGCAACACCGGCGATGTTGTTGAGTTTGATGTCGGAGCACGCTACTGTCCGGTTAAACCAACCGCGCCGAAGCGTTCATGAGGACTTTTGTCGGTGGTTTGGTCCGGAAGATGCTGTTGCTCGAGGGAACTACGAACCGGTCGCAAGGCAGATCTGAGAGGCTTGGTGTGCGTTCGTGCAACGTGAGGCCCAACCCTTCCATCGAGAGGACAAACAACGGCGGGTCAAGCCTGAGCGCTTTTTCCTACGCACAGCCGCCGTTGTTTGCCTCTCATCTCAAACATTAGACGGCGGAACTCAAGCAGCGAAGACCGAGGTGCTGCTCGAACGAGTCGAAGTCACGGTCACCGTGGAGCAAGTGGTGCCCGCTCACTATGCATCGCGTAGCTAAAACGACATCAATCGTTCCGCGCACTGTCAATCCAAGGTTCCGCAGCTTTCGGTAGTTCTTCGCAGCTTCTACAACGACGTCCTCGCCGCCAAGAACAACGAGATGCAAACGACCCAACAGCCGGCGAACCTCGTTGAACTCCTTGTCGAGCTTGCAGCCTTGAAGCACTTCCGTAAATATGAGATCGCCGATCGCAAGTTCTTGCGAATCAAGCAAGCCTTCAAGGCAATCCGTTTGCGCAGTCTGTCTTCCGCGAAAGTAGTCGATCCACACGCTTGAATCGACAAGAATCACTTGTCACGCCTCATGGCATCCAGGTCACCTTCCCAAGTAATCTTTCCGCGTAGCTTGCGAATCTCGGCTTGCTGCTTGAGGCGCAGCAGGGTTTTCAGGCCAAGCTCCACCGCCTCACGTTTTGTTCGCAAGCCAGTAGCTCGCAAGGCGTCGGCCATGAGCTTGTCGTCAATAACAATGTTGGTTCGCATGATGTGCATCTTTCACGAGATTTATACACATCATACTCTGGCGGCATCAGCGGGGTAAACGCCGCCGTCTAACCCTTCAATCGAGAGGACGTGCCCCGGCAAGCCGGGTCACGCCTCTCATCTCCGCTATCAAATGCGCTCATTCGACGGCGGACATTTCGGGGCAGTTCGCCATGTGAGATTTGAGCGAAGCTGAAGTCGATTTTGGCTGATTTTGAGCGGTTTGAAGGCCCGTTTGGCCCCCAGTGCGCCCTTGCGGACGCACCTATGCCATGAGCCGCTTTCTGCACATGAAGATGTTGGACAGCGCCAATGCGGTGAACGCACGCGTGGCATTCTTTTGCAGGCCGCGATAGCGAACCTTGGTGAAGCCCCACAGCCGCTTGACGACGCCGAAGACGTGTTCGACGCGGGCGCGAATCTTTGACTTGTTGCGATTCTTCGAGCGTTCTCGTTCATCGACTTCTCCATTCTTGCGAGTCCGCTGGTTGGTGAAGTCGCGCGCCTTGGGTGCTTTGCTGGCGATCAATTCCTTCTGGCTCGCATAGGCGCTGTCGCCATACGCGCGCTGCTCGTCGCCGTGCAGCAGCTGTGGCAACGGATGCTTGTCGTGTACGTTGGCTGGCGTCACCACCGCGCTGTGAACCAACCCCGTTTGGCTGTCTACGCCGATATGCACCTTCATGCCGAAGAACCACTGCTGGCCCTTGCGCGTCTGGTGCATCTCGGGGTCTCGGCTCTTGTCCGCGTTCTTCGTCGAGCTGGGTGCTCCGATGATGGTGGCGTCCACGTTCGTGCCCGTGCCCACCTTCAGCCCTTGGCTTTGCAGAAGCTCCCCCACTTTGGCGAACAGCTTCTCGCCCAGCTTGTGATCGTTGAGCAGCCGGCGAAACTTCAGCAGTGTGGTCGCGTCGGGCACTCGTTGCCTGCCCAGGTCGATCCCTACAAAGCTGCGCAGGCTCGTGCTGTCGAGCAATGCTTCTTCGCACGCCTCATCGGCCAGGTTGAACCAGTGTTGGACGAAGTGCATGCGCAACATGCGCTCCAGTCCTATCGGTGGCCGGCCATTGCCGGCC
>JBBRFR010000494.1:0-2546 GCA_038241485.1 Burkholderiales bacterium | reverse complement strand
GCTGCGCATGCGCCACTGCACCCTCATCTCGCTGCGCGACCCGGTGCCGCAACCCAGCGGGCTCGACTGGTGGTCACACCTACGCGCACTGCGCACCGACCTCGACAACTTCGCCGCCACCGAGGCGCACCTGCTGTTTTTGGCTGGCTACCAGAGCACGACCGGCCAGCCCGAGATCCCGCTCAACTGCCCGCACGACGACATGCTGGCGCTGTGGGAAACGATGAGCCGCGCCGCGCCCGCAGAGGCCTCACCCGGGCTGCAGCTGCAGCTGGCCGACAGCCGCGAGGCCTGCCTCGACGACCTGGAGCGTGGCCAGCATGTGCTGCTTTCCGGCCTGCAAAAGCGCTCGCCCGCGTCGGTCGCGGTGACGCTGACCTCGCTCGTGATGGTCGCGCTCACCGTGCTGCTCTTGCTGCTCATCACCAAGCTGGCCTGGGCCTGGGGCATTGCGCTCTTCCCAAAGTCGCTGCGCAACATGTCGGCCAACGGCCTGCTCGGTCTGGCCTGGGTCGGCGGCGCCGCATGGCTGTGGCAGTTCTATGCGCCGCGGCGAGGCGCCATGTTCTACAACATGCGCCAATGGTTTGGCGTGCTCGCCGGCCCCATCGTGCTGCCGGTGCTGGTGCTGTTGTCGATCACGCTGCGGCTGAAGGTGGTCGCGTTTTCGACGCGCGACCTCACGGCCTGGGCACGCACCGCGCTGACGCAGTACCAGCGCCGCCGCGCGGGCGGCTGATCGCCGATCAAACACCTTCCTGATTAGCGACGTACCTCAGCCTAGCTCCGTGCGCCCTGAGATATCGATGGGCTGCGCAAGGCTTCGATCCGCAAAGCGGACCCTGTCCTGAGCCTGACGAAGGGTCAGCCCGAACGGTGGTTGGGCAACGCAGCTGAGTTTCATCACAAATCAGGATCGCCCTTCACGCAGTCCACGAAGTAGCAGTGGGTTCCGGCGTCGCCGTCTTCTTCGACCAGGCCGTGCACGTCGGTGTCAAACCCCGGGAACTGCGCATTGAACGAGCGCGTGAACAACAGGTAGTCGACGATCTTCTTGTTGAAACGCTCACCCGGGATCAAGAGCGGAATGCCCGGCGGGTACGGCGTGACAAGTGAGGCGGTGATGCGCCCTTGCAGGTCGTCGATCGCCACCCGTTCGGTCTGGCGGTGGGCGATGCGCGCAAACGCGTCGCTCGGCTTCATCGCCGGCTCCAGGTCTGAGAGGTACATCTCGGTGGTGAGCCGGGCAATGTCACCCTTGGCATACGCCTCGTGGATGGACTGGCTCAGGTCGCGCAGGCCCATGCGCTCGTAGCGCGGGTGCTGGGCCACGAACTCGGGCAACACGCGCCACAACGGAGCGTTTTTGTCGTAGTCGTCTTTGAACTGCTGCAAGGCGGTCAGCAGCGTGTTCCAACGGCCCTTGGTGATGCCGATGGTGAACATGATGAAGAACGAGTACAGCCCCGTTTTTTCGACCACCACGCCGTGCTCGGCCAAAAACTTGGTGACGATGCTCGCCGGGATGCCGGTCTTGGCAAACTTGCCCGACATGCCGAGCCCTGGCGTGATGATGGTGCTCTTGATCGGGTCGAGCAGGTTGAAACCCTCGGCCAGATTGCCAAAGCCGTGCCATTTCTCGCCCGCCTTGAGCACCCAGTCGCTGCTGTTGCCCACGCCGTTTTCGGCGAGCTTTTCGGGGCCCCAGACCTTGAACCACCAGTCTTTGCCGTATTCCTTGTCAACCTTGCGCATGGCACGGCGGAAGTCGAGCGCTTCGAGAATGCTTTCTTCCACCAGTGCATGGCCGCCAGGCGCTTCCATCATCGCGGCTGCCACGTCGCAGCTCGCGATGATCGCGTACTGCGGGCTGGTCGAGCTGTGCATCAGGTAGGCCTCGTTGAAGAGGTGGCGGTCGAGCTTGCGGGTTTGCGAGTCTTGCACCAGCACCTGTGAAGCCTGGCTGATGCCGGCCAGCAGCTTGTGGGTCGACTGGGTGGCAAACACCAGCTGGTCTTTCGGGCGTGTGCGGTTGCGCCCCATCGCGTGATAAGTGCCGTAGAAGGTGTGGAAGGCGGCGTGCGGCAGCCAGGCTTCGTCGAAATGCAGGGTGTCGATGTAGCCGTCGAGCGAGTGCTTGATGGTCTCGGTGTTGTAGAGCACACCGTCGTAGGTGCTCTGCGTGAGCGTGAGGATGCGCGGCTTGACCGTCTTCGCGTCCACGTCTTTCAAGAGCGGGTGAGCAGCAATCTTCTTCTTGATGGCAGCGGGCAAAAACTCGCTCTGCGGGATGGGGCCGATGATGCCGTAATGGTTGCGCGTGGGGCGCAGGAACACCGGCACCGCGCCCGTCATGATGATCGCGTGCAAGATCGACTTGTGGCAGTTGCGGTCGACCACCACCACATCGCCAGGCGCCACCGCGTGGTGCCACACCATCTTGTTGCTGGTGCTGGTGCCGTTGGTCACGAAGAAGCAGTGGTCAGCGTTGAAGATGCGCGCCGCGTTGCGCTCCGAGGCCGCGATGGGCCCTGTGTGGTCGAGCA
>JBBRFR010000493.1:0-2551 GCA_038241485.1 Burkholderiales bacterium | reverse complement strand
TGAACTTGTTGCAAGGCGTGCGCCTGACCGATGGCGAGCTGGCCCTGGCCCTGAACGGCGACCAGGCAACGCTCGAACAGCTGGTCTTTCAGGGGGGCGAGGGCAGTGTTCGTGCGCAGGGCAGCGCTCGCCTGGGCGCATCGCCCGAAGCCCAGGTGCAGGTGGTGGCCGACCAACTGCTCGCGCTCGGGCGCATCGACCGGCGTGTGGTCTTGAGCGGCCAGGCCGGCCTTCGCATGCGCGCGCAAGACATTGCGCTGGATGGCCGCTTCACCATCGATCAGGGGCGCATCGACATCTCACAGGCCGACGTCCCCCAGCTTGACGACGATGTGACCGTGGTGCAGCTCAAGCCCGGCGCCCAGGCCACCAGCGTGCAGCCGGCGCAAGCCGAGCCGGGGCTGCTGGCACGAGCCGACGTGTCGCTTTACCTCGACCTCGGGCAAGACCTGCGTTTGCGCGGGCGCGGGCTCGATACCTTGCTAAAGGGCCGCCTGCACATCACCACGCCAAACGGCGAGCTGGCCGTGAACGGCACCTTGCGAACAGACGAAGGCACCTACACCGCTTACGGGCAGAACCTGGCCATCGAGCGTGGCGTGATCGCCTTCAACGGTGAGCTCGCCACGCCCAGGCTCGACATCCTCGCGGTGCGACCCGATGTCAACGTGCGTGTGGGCGTGGTGGTGCAGGGCGGGGCCGCCGACCCGCGCATCCGCCTCTACAGCGAGCCCGAGATGAGCGAGATGGACAAACTCTCGTGGTTGGTCACGGGGCGAGCGCCCGATGGCATGGGCCGCGAGGACACCGCGCTGCTCCAGCGCGCCGCGCTGGCCCTGTTGGCCGGCGATCGCGGCAACCCCTCGGGCGGTGTGCTCAAGAAGTTGGGGCTCGACGAACTGGCGGTGGCGCGCGGCGAATCCGGCGAGCTGCGCGACACCGTGGTCACAGTGGGCAAGCAGCTGTCTCAGCGGTGGTCCGTGGCCTACGAGCGGGGCCTGAACGCAGCGGCTGGCTCCTGGCAACTGATCTACCGCGTGGCACGGCGTTTCACCCTGCGCGCGCAAAGTGGCGACGAGAGCGCAGTCGACGTGATCTGGACCTGGCGCTGGAACTGAAACCCTCGCGGGCGCCCACCTCAGGCAGATGCCGGCGGGACGGCCGCTGGCTGAGGCTGAGGCTGAGGCTGAGGCTGCAAGGGCCCCACATCGGTCGCGTCGAGCCGAAATGATTTTGCCAGCGACGGCAGCAGCGTTGTCGTCGCGGCATACACGAGCAGGCCACCGTACCAGGCATCGGGTAAGCCAAAGCGCTCGCGAAGAATCGTCGCGAGGACGAGCGTGAAAATCAGCGTGGGCGTGAGTGCCAGCGCGACGCGCAAGCTGCTTTGAGAATCTTCGCGGAAGAGCACGCGCCGCTGCAACCACACGAGTGCGATGCGTGCGGGCATCACCGCAGCCGAAAGCGCCAGCCCGATCCACAGCGATTCCCATTGCAAGGCCCCGCCGGGAACGTGCATGCCACTGGAGAAAAAGTAGAAGGGGACGAAGAAGGACGCAAACAGCTTGACGGCGTGCAGGTTCTCGCGCGAGGCGAGCTGCGGCAGGCGCTCTTGCAGCAGCCTGGCCACCAACCCGGCCACGAAGGCGCCCACGAGGTAATAGACGCCCAGCTGTTTGGTGAGGTAAGCCGCCAGCAGGCCCACCATCACCAGCAACGAAAATTCTGACCCCGCCGCATGCGGCACAACCAGCCGCACGAGCGCCACGAACACCAGCGGCAGCACGAAGATCATGGCCAACAAGGCCGCGCTCGACCATGCCAGGTGCTTGACCGAACCAGACTGCAGCACGACGAACAGCACCAGCAACGCGAGGATCTCTCCGCCGATGGCCTTGGTGGTGACCCAGAAACGCTCATCTTCGTCCAGGCCCAGACGCTGCAGCGAGTCGAGGATGAAGCCCGTCGACGGCGTCAAGATGGCCAGCGCCAGCAGGGCGGCGGTGGGCCATGGCACCCCCAGCGCCCACACTGCCGCATACGCAGCGCCAGCCAGCGTGATCGAGCGCAGGCCGAGGTGGACCAGCAAGGCAACCAGACCGCGCCGCAGCCCGTGCAAGTCGACCTCCAGCCCCGCAAACAAGAACAGCGACGAAATTCCCAGTGTGGACAAGAGGGCCAGGGTTTCGTCTTTGCCCTCGATGCCCACGGCCAGCACCGCCACCATGCCGAACGCAAAGCATGTCAGTGGCGCGGGGATGCGAAACCGCTGCAGCACGCGCGGCACCACCATGAGGCCGAAGATCAAGGCAATGTAGGCAAGCTCGGTGGTGATGGCAGGCATGGAAATGTCGAATGAAGAAGCGAGCGCAGTGTCTCAGCTTTGCGCCGCTGCCACGGCGTTGGCGATGGCCGGCCCGAAGGCCCGCATCAGCACCTGGATGCGTGTGGTGTCCTTCAGGTCGGGGTGGGTGACCAGCCACAGGGGCGTGGCGAGCTCGGGAATCGCGCCGGTCAGGGCAATGAGCTCCGACGCAGTGGCCTCGACGAA
>JBBRFR010000492.1:0-2556 GCA_038241485.1 Burkholderiales bacterium | reverse complement strand
GGGTTGCTGGTCATGACCTGCGGGCCGGGCTGGATGCCCTTGATCGTCATCGCGCCCACCATCAGCGCCATCACGGCATTGGGCGGGATGCCCAGCGTGAGCATCGGGATGAACGAGGTCTGAGCCCCCGCGTTGTTGGCCGACTCGGGGCCCGCCACACCTCGGATGTCGCCCTTGCCAAAGCGGCCACTGGCGCCGGCGAGCTTCTTTTCAAGGGTGTAGGAGGCAAACGAGGACAAGAGCGCGCCGCCCCCGGGCAGGATGCCGAGCAACGAACCGAGCGCCGTGCCACGAATCACCGCCGGCCAGGCCTCCTTGAAGTCTTGTTTGCTTGGCCACAGGCCTTTCACGTCTTTGGTGAACACCTCTCGGTGTTCAGCAGGCTGGCCCAGGTTGGCGATGATTTCACCGAAGCCGAACACGCCCATGGCGATCACCACAAAGCCAATGCCGTCGGTGAGCTCGGGGATGTCGAAGCTGTAGCGCGCCGTGCCCGAGATCACGTCGGTGTTGATCTGCGCCAGGGTGAGGCCCAGGATGATCATCCCGATCGCCTTGAGCAGCGAGCCCGAGGCCAGCACCACGGCGCCAATCAAGCCCAATACCATCAGCGAAAAATACTCTTGCGGGCCGAACTTGAAGGCCAGCTCGGTGAGCGGCGGCGCAAAGGCCGCAATGATGATGGTGCCCACGCAGCCGGCGAAGAAGGAACCCAGCCCGGCAGCGGCAAGCGCAGAGCCCGCACGGCCCTGGCGGGCCATCTGGTAACCATCGATGGCGGTCACCACCGACGACGACTCGCCCGGCACGTTGATCAAGATGGCGGTGGTCGAGCCACCATACTGCGCGCCGTAGTAAATGCCGGCCAGCATGATGAGCGCCGGGGTGGCGTCGAGCCCATAGATCGAGGGCAACAACATCGCGATCGTGGCCACCGGCCCGAGGCCGGGCAACACGCCGATCAGCGTGCCCAGCACGCAGCCGCCGAATGCGTACAAGAGGTTCTGGACGGTGAACGCAACACCAAAACCCAACGCGAGATTACTGAGCAAATCCATGGTTCAACCTTGTGTTCTGTCGACGGGGTCGAGTCACTTCGTGAGGAAGGACGGCCACAGCGGGATGGTGAGGCTCAGACCCACCACGAAGATCAGCCACGAGAACAAGGTCAGCACCACCGAAGCGATGATCACACCGCGCCACTTGAACTCGTCGCCCGCAAAGCTGACCATGACAATCAGCACCGGGATCGTGATCAACAGACCCAGGCGCGGCAACAACGCGCCAAAGACAGTGATGGCCGCCACGATCACCAGCAGCGGGCGCCAGGCGATCTTGCCGATGCGGTCGCCACCTTCGGTCTCGATGGTGAGCGATTTGAAGAGCACAACCGCCCCGATGACGGCCAGGATCACGCTCAGGCTCAGCGGAAAGTAGCCCGGCCCGGGGCGTGCGCCCGTGCCCATGCTGTAGTTGGTGGCCCCCACCGCGAACACGATGCCGACCACCAGAAACATGATGCCGGACCAGAAATCTTTTTCGCTCTTGATCTTCAAGGCGTTCCTCCTCACATGCGCTTTTCGCAGCGTTTCATTCTAGGCAGCAACACCCTGCGCACCGCGTGTGGTTTACACGTAGCGTTCCGCAGAGCGAGCCAGGTTCAGGCGAGATTCATAAGCGCGTTCACACGTCCCACGCAGGCGTGGAGCGCAACACTTCTTCGATGGTGGTCAGGCCCTCGGCCACCTTCATCGCGCCAGCCAGGCGCAAAGGTCGCAGCCCTTCGCTGAGCGACTGCTTGCGCAGCTTGGAGATGTCGGGCGTGGGGTGGATGCACGAGACCGCGGCGTCGGTCACGCTGAGCAGTTCATACAAGCCCGCACGACCGCGGTAACCCGTCATACGGCACTCCAGGCAGCCCACGGGCTTGTAGGGCTTGACCTTGCCGTTGATGCGCCAGGGTTTGATCACTTCGTCGATCGTCTCGGCGGTGGTCATCTCGTCGGGCTGCTTGCAGTTCGGGCACAAGGTGCGCACCAGCCGCTGCGCCAGCACGCCGATCACGGTGGCGCCGATGAGGTAAGGCGGCACCCCGAGGTCAGACAAGCGCGTGAGGGCCGAGGCCGAATCGTTGGTGTGCAAGGTGCTGAACACCAGGTGGCCAGTGAGCGCGGCCTGGATCGCCATCTCGGCGGTTTCAAGATCGCGGATTTCGCCCACCATGATGATGTCTGGGTCTTGCCGCATCAGCGCGCGCAGGCCTTCGGCGAAGTTGAGATCAAGCGCCGGCTGCACCTGGGTCTGGTTGAAAGCCGGCTGGATCATTTCGATCGGGTCTTCGATGGTGCAGACGTTCACCTCGTCGGTGGCCAGGCGGCGCAGCGTGGAGTAGAGCGTGGTGGTCTTGCCCGAGCCGGTGGGCCCGGTCACAAGGATGATTCCGTGCGCGCGCGACACCAGCGACTCCCAACGCTGCGCGTCGTGGCTGCCAAAGCCAAGCGCATCGAGCTGCTTGACGGTGGTGTCGGGGTCGAAGATGCGCATCACCATCTTCTC
>JBBRFR010000491.1:0-2563 GCA_038241485.1 Burkholderiales bacterium | reverse complement strand
CGCCTATGGGTTCGACTAAAGCCCAGGCTGCCACCCGCCGCCTGAGCGGGGCCGCACGGCTCGCCCAGCAGCAGATGCTGCAGCGCGCCGTACTTTTGCTGCGCGACAAAAAGCTCGACGACGCCGAGCCGGTGTTGCTGTCGGTGTTGCAGCGATGGCCGGGCCAGCCCGATGCACTGCACTTTCTGGGCGTGCTGGAGCACACCCGAGGCCACAGCGAAGCCGCGCTCAGCCTGATCCGCCAGGCCATCAGCGGCCTGCCCGGCCAGGCAGGGCCGCTCAACAACCTGGGCAACGTGCTGGTTGAAACGCAGCGCTTCGATGAAGCGGTGGCCGCCTACCGCGAGTGCCTCGCGCTCAAGCCCGACAACATCGACGCACTCAACAACCTGGCCACCATGCTGCGCAAGCGCGGCGAGCACGCGGAGTCTGAAACGCTTTGCCGCACGGCGCTGGAGGTCAACCCCGAGTTCGCCCAGGCTTGGTACAACCTGTCGCTCACTTTGCTGGAGCAAGGCCGTGTCGACGAAGGCCTGACCGCCCACAGCCGCGCCATTGTGCTGTGGCCGCGCCACCTGCAAGCGCGCAATGCCGTGCCCAAGGCGCTGGTGCAACTCGGCCGCCTGGAAGAAGCTGCCCAGCTCTACCGCGAATGGCTGGCAACCGACCCCGACAACCCGGTGATCAAGCACCACCTGGCCGCCTGCTCGGGCGGCGTCGTGCCCGAGCGTGCAAGCGACGCCTATGTAGAGCGCACCTTCGACGCCTTTGCCGCCACTTTTGACGCCAACCTCTCCGCCCTGGGCTACCGCGCGCCGCAGCTGGTGGCCGACCTGCTGCGCGAGCTGCTGCCGCCGCCGGCGCGGCAATTTGACATCCACGACCTGGGCTGTGGCACCGGCCTGTGCGGGCCGATGGTGCGCGACTGGGCCTGCGACTTGAGCGGCTGTGATCTGTCGCAAGGCATGCTCGACAAGGCCGAACGCCGCCACGTCTACGACGACCTGCACCACGCCGAGCTGGTGGCGCACATGCGCGCCCACCCCGCGCGCTGGGACGCCCTCATCTGCGCCGACACCCTGTGCTACTTCGGCGAGCTGGGCGAGGCCTTGCAGGCCGCCGCACAGGCCTTGCGCGCAGGCGGCCACCTGGTGTTCACGGTGGAGGCCTTGCAGGCCGATGACGGCCAGCCCTACCACCTGCAGCCGAATGGGCGTTATGCCCATCAGCGAGAGTATGTGAGCGCAGCGCTGGCCAGGGCAGGCCTGCAAGAACTGGTGCTGCGCCAGGAGCAGCTTCGTTCCGAAGCGGGCAAGCCGGTGATCGGCTGGCTGGTGGCGGCGCGGCTGCGCTGATCACGGCACCACGCCGTGGCGCCGCAGGTGCGGCCACATCCAGTTTTCAACCTCGTTCATGCCGCGCAGCTCGGCCTCTGGCGTGATGACGGTGGAACCCATCGGGTCCCCTTCGGCGATGAAGGTGCCGCTGCTCGACATGTGATCGGGGTTGCGACCCCAGGGCGTGCCGCCCATGGCGCCATGGGTGGTGAAGAAGCGGCGCATGGGCCGGGGTTGAAAGTCAACATGCAGCGCTGCCGAGGTGCCGCAGTTGCCGAACGAGCCGCGGCTGTTGCCGGCTGGGTCGCGCATGGCGTGGTAGCAGAAGCGCACATTGGCCGGGATCTCGTCGGCGTCGAGGCTGAGGTTGCGTGCCACTGCATCGAAAAGAAACATCGCCTCCACTGGCGTGCCGCGGCGCTGCAGGATGCGCGCCACATGGATCAAGATGGCCGCGCCGCGGCTGTGGCCCACGAGAAAAATCTTGCGCCGCTGCTCAATGAGCTGCAACTGGGCAGCCTCCTCGGGTGACCAGGCCGACGCCGGCGTGCCCAGGGCCCAGGCGGGAATGGCATCTACCTCGTCATTCATGCGGCGCTGGGCCTCCATGATCTCCTGGACGACGAACTCGGGGTCGACGTGGTGCTCGCCGCCAAAGCCGCCCATCAGGCCGTCCGATATGTCGGCACCCGGGCCGCGGTGGTGGATCGGCGGGGGCTCAGGGTACGGGTGGGCGCGCAGGTGCTCGTTCTTGACGCGGTTGACAAAACTGCGCGCAAAGATGCGCGCGTACTCGGCCCTGTCTGAAGCTCCGGTTCCATCCACACATACCAGCATGATGCGCATCCTCGTTAACAGGGCGGGCCTCGCCGACTCGCTTGGCGCGAGCTTAAGCAAGGGGCTGCCGGCACGGCATTGACTTTGGTCGCTTTACCGCCAGTGGGGGTCAGCCTATTGTTCGCCCCACTGCATGAGTCATGCGCAGCAACTGGTTCTCACGTATGCCGCAACCGATCAGCCTCACCTCCCCCTTGCCCGCCGAAGATCTGCGCTTTGCGTCGATCAGCACCACGCAAGGCCTGAGCACGCTCGGCGAAGCGCGCCTGAACATGGTGAGCCGCAAGGAGAGCCTGCAACCCGGCGACCTGCTTGGCCAGCCCGTCACCGTGACCATGGAGCTGCGCGACGACGCCAAGCGCTACCTGCATGGCTACGTGACCCGCTTT
>JBBRFR010000490.1:0-2573 GCA_038241485.1 Burkholderiales bacterium | reverse complement strand
ACCAGTTGGCCCTGTAGCTGATGCCGTTGAAGCTGACCGTCGCGCCGCCGCTGTACGCGGTCGCAGCCGACCAGCCCAGCGTGCAGCCGCCCGGTGCGGGTGCGGGTGCGGGCGAGGGAGTTGGCGCAGGCGCTGGCGCTGGAGCGGGCGAAGGCGCTGGCGACGGTGCGGGTGAACCCGCCATCAGGCGCCACAGCGAAGGTGTGGCGACCGGGTTCCAGCCGGTGCCGGCCCAGGCCGTGTGCGCCACCAGAGCCACGTACTGCCGGCCCGCATCGTTCACGATGCTGCCCACGGCGTAGGCCACGCCTTCTCGCCATGCCGGTGCGGTGCTCGCCTGCGCCAGCAGTACGGGCCCGTCGGCGGCCAGCACCACGGGCTCGGCGGCCTGCACCTGGGCCCAGAGGCTACCGATGGCCAGGGCTGCGACAGTCATTTTTGTTGTCTTCATGGGGTGTCCTGTGTGTTGGAGGTTGGGTTGACCCGCCGGTGGTAACGATCGGGCCCTTCAGTCATGCGCGTTCCGGCTGACTGTTCACGCCTGGCAAGTTGGTGGGCCGTGGGTGTGGAACCGTTTCCACAGGCGTGCATTGAATCAGCTTCAACATGCGCGAACGAACGATGGCCGCGCTGTTTTGTATCGAGCCGGTGTGACCCGTTTCCATTTGCGAGGCAAGGTAACAAAGTCGCACAGGGCGGCATGGTCGCTCGCGCAGCGGATGCGACGGATTGCAGGCTCAGGGAGCCGCAGCCTTCACGGCGTCGTCACGCCTAGAAAGTGCCCGGGTAAGCGCCGCCGTCCATCAGGATGTTCTGGCCGGTGATGTAGCCGGCGTGCACGCTGCACAAGAAGGCGCACATGGCGCCAAACTCTTCGGGGGTGCCAAAACGTTGTGCCGGGTTCTGCTTGCGGCGCACCTCGGCAATGGCTTCAACGCTCTGCCCGCTTTGTTTGGCTGCACCTTCCATGGTTACGCGCAGGCGGTCAGTGTCGAAGGGGCCAGGCAAGAGGCCGTTGATGGTCACGTTCTTCAGCACCGTCTTGCGTGCGAGGCCAGCGGTGAAGCCGGTGAGGCCGGAGCGTGCGCCGTTCGACAGGCCGAGGATGTCGATCGGTGCCTTCACCGCCGCCGAGGTGATGTTGACGATGCGCCCGAAGCCACGCGACATCATGGGGTCGACCACCGACTTCATCAGCTCGATGGGCGTGAGCATGTTGGCGTCGAGCGCCTTGATCCAGGCGTCGCGGCCCCAGTCGCGAAAGTCGCCGGGCGGCGGGCCGCCAGCGTTGTTGATGAGGATGTCGACCTGTGGGCAAGCCGCCAGCGCGGCGGCACGGCCTTCGGGTGTGGTGATGTCGCCGGCCACCGCACGCACCTCACCGCCCTTCAACGCGCGCAACCCGGTGGCCGTGGCTTCAAGCGCCTCGGCGCCCCGCGCGGTGATGACCACATTGACGCCCTCTTTCACCAGCGCCTGCGCGCAGCCTTTGCCCAAGCCCTTGCTGGCAGCACACACCAGCGCCCATTTGCCTTCAATACCCATGTCCATGGTCTATCTCCATTTGGCGAGCAACCAGATGCCCACAAGAACCAACACCGTGCCAGCGGCAATCCACGCCGTGAACGGCTCACCCAGGATCACCACGCCCATCAGAATCGTCGACAGCGGCCCGAACATGCCGACCTGCGTGGTCATCGGCGCGCCGATGCGCTCGATCGCCATCATCACCAGCAGCACCGGGCAAAAGGTGCACAGCGTGGCGTTGAGCACCGAAAGCCAGATCACCTCGGGCGCCACCAACATGGCAGACACCGGGCGCAACACGAAAAACTGCGCAATGCACAACACACACGCGATCGACGTGGCCAGCCCGGTGAGCCGAAGCGCCCCCAGGCGCTTGACCTCTTCACCGCTGTAGACGAGGTAGAGCGCGTAGCTCACCACGCTGGCGAACACCAGCGCGGCGCCGAGCGCAACATCGCTGCCCAGCAGCGTGACCTCGTGGCCAAACACCAGCAGCACACCGGAGTAACTCACCGCCAATGAAATCAGCTGGCGGCGCGTGACCTTCTGCTTGAACAGCAGCACCCCGAGCGCCAGCACCAGCGTGGGGTTGAGGTACAGGATCAGCCGCTCCAGGCCCGCGGTGATGTATTGCAAGCCCGCAAAGTCGAGAAAACTCGCCAGGTAGTAACCGCTGAAACCCAGGCCACTGACCACCCACCAATCGCGCCGTGTGAGCGCCGGTTTGCCTCGCCCCGCCCACCACGACAGCAGCAGAAACATCGGCAGCGCAAACAGCATGCGGTACATGATCAGCGTGACCGCATCCACACCGTAGCGGTAGGCGAGTTTGACGATGATGGCCTTGCCCGAGAAGGCCACCGCACCCAAGACCGCCATGACCAGGCCGGGCCACAGGGCGCGCTGCGCCGTGGCCTGCGCGGCCGCCGCCGAAGACGTACTCATGCTCAGAACGCCACCGCCTGCCCATCACGGCGCGGGTCGCTCGCGGCCACAAAACCCTCGACCGCCGGGTCACCCAGGCGCCAGATGAACTGGGCGGCGCC
>JBBRFR010000489.1:0-2576 GCA_038241485.1 Burkholderiales bacterium | reverse complement strand
CGGAAAACCCTGAGGTGTTCCGCCTTCATCCGACACCGGGCGAGGGCCGAAGCCGCTCAACGGCGGCGGTTCAGCAGCGCGTAGAGCACAACAGCGCCGAAGGTGGCGGTACCGATGCCGCCAAAGGCGAAATCGCCGAAGCGCAACGTGTAGTCGCCGGTGCCCAAAATGAGCGTGATAGCGGCGACCAGCAGGTTTTTGTTGTCGGAAAAATCGACCTTGTTGTCGACCCAGATCTTGGCGCCGGCGATTGCGATCAGGCCGAACACCACGATCGACACGCCGCCCATCACGGGGAGCGGAATCGCCTGGATCAGGGCGCCGAATTTCGGCGAGAAGCCGAGCACGATGGCCATGCAGCCAGCCACCAAGAACAGTGCGGTGGAGTAGATTTTGGTCGCGGCCATGACGCCGATGTTCTCCGCGTAGGTGGTCACGCCCGTGCCGCCCGCGCTGCCCGCCACCATGGTGGCGATGCCGTCGCCCATGAAGGCACGGCCGAGATATGGATCGAGGTTCTTGCCGGTCATCGCGGTCACGGCCTTGATGTGGCCCAGGTTCTCCGCCACCAAAATGATGGCCACTGGCACGATCAGGGTCATCGCTTTAAATTCAAACACCGGGGCGGAAAAATCGGGTAGGCCAAACCAGGCGGCGGCGCCAATGCCCGAGAGGTCCATCGGCTTGCCAAAGCCCAACCCGTTGGTGAGCACCGCGTAAATCACGCTGGCCACAATCAAGCCCACCAGGATCAGCAGGCGCTGCACCATGCCCGAGGTGAACACCGCCACCATCGCCACGCTCACGAAGGTGATGCCCTGCATCCAGGCATCGAAATTGGTCGGCGCCATGTTCTTGATGGGAATGCCGGCCAAGTTCAGGCCGATCACCGCCACCACCGAGCCGGTCACGACCGGCGGCATCAGCCGCTCGATCCAGCCGGTGCCGATCACCTGCCCCAGCGCGCCGATCAATGTGTAGACCAGACCGCAGGCGACGATGCCGCCGAGCGCCACACCGATGTTGGCGTTCGGCCCCGGGCCGACGTAGCCGCTGGCGGCGATCACCACGCCGATAAAGGCGAAGCTCGACCCGAGGTAGCTGGGCACCTTGCCGCCGGTCATGACGAAGAAGATGAGCGTGCCGATGCCGCTCATGAGCACCGCCACGTTGGGATCGAAGCCCATGAGGATGGGCGCCAGCACGGTGGCGCCAAACATGGCGATCAGGTGCTGCACGCCCATGACGCCGGTCTGTGGCCAGGGCAGGCGCTCGTCAGGTCCGATAACGCCGCCGCTGCTCAGCGTGGCGGTGGATTTTTCTGTCCAGTGAAACATGCCCATGGGGGTCCTTCTTGTGGGTTCTTGGTTGAAACGTGGGAGGCGGCGATTGTGACGTTGCCCAGACTCGCCTGGATGGCGGGGACGCGCGCAGGCGACTGGGGTGGCCGAATTCGGCCTGGTGTGTCACCGCCGGGGTGGTGTGTTGCCAGGGCCGCTGCTACTCTCGCGGGCAAGAGACAAACCCCAAGGGCACAGACCCACAAACACCATGACATCAGCCACCGCAGCCGCTCCCCACATCCCGCAAATTCGCCTGTACCAAGACTGGCTCGCTGCTGAGCGCGGCCTGCACTTCGACAGCTACGACGCGCTTTGGCGCTGGTCCACCACCGATCTCGATGCGTTCTGGCAAAGCATCTGGGACTACTTCGACTTGCAGTCGCCGACGCCGCACACAGCGGTGTTGCAGCACAACGTGATGCCCGGTGCGAACTGGTTCCCAGGGGCGAAAGTGAACTACGCGCAGCAGGTGTTCCGCCATGCGCAGCCTGCCCAAGCGGCGGGTTTTCTGGCGGTGATTGGCCGCAACGAGAAAGGCCACGCCACCGAGTTGAGCTGGCCTGAGCTGGAGCGCCAAGTGGCGTCGCTGGCGCTGCATTTGCAGGCTCAGGGCGTGCAGCCGGGCGACCGGGTGGCGGCTTACCTGCCCAACATTGCCGAGACCATGGTGGCGTTTCTCGCGACGGTGGCGGTGGGCGGCGTGTGGAGCGTGTGCGCGCCCGACATGGGCACCAACGCCGTGCTCGACCGCTTCAAACAGATTGAGCCCAAGGTGCTGATCGCCTGCGATGGCGTGACCTATGGCGGCAAAGATTTCGACCGCCTGGCCGTGGTGGCCGAGCTGCGCGCCGCGCTCCCCACCGTGCAGCATGTGATCCTGCACACAAACCTCGCCGTTGATGAGGCCGCGCAACAAGCTGCGCTGGCGGCTGCTGCACCCTGCGTGTCGTTCGCCATGTCCACCGCACGCGATGACGCCGCAACCGCCGCCTTCGAGCCGCTGTGGTTGCCGTTTGACCACCCGCTGTGGATCGTCTACAGCAGCGGCACCACCGGCCTGCCCAAACCCATCGTGCACGGCCATGGCGGCACGCTCATCGTGGCGCTGGCGCTGAAGATCCTGCACAACGACGTGGGCTGCAGCTACGAAGACAACAGCTGGGGCGAGCGCTACCACTGGTACAGCTCCACCGGCTGGGTGATGTGGAACGCGCAGACCAGCGGCCTGCTCAA
>JBBRFR010000488.1:0-2576 GCA_038241485.1 Burkholderiales bacterium | reverse complement strand
CACACCCGAGGGCCTGTGGGTGGCGAGCGGGGCCACACCGTTCAGCAACACCGGCGCCGGCCTGCATTTCATCGCCCGCGACGGCGCAACCCGTTTTGTGCCGCTGGCCGACAAACAGGTGCAACCCAGTGGCCGATTGCTGACCTGGCCCGACGGGCGTGTGTGGGCCGGCACGCGCATCGGCATCATCGAGGCCGAGCCGGGTGGCGGCAGCCGCCGGGTGTCAGGCGACCGGGTCGAGGCGCTGTACCGCAATGCCTCGCGCGGCCTCATCGGCGCGGTCGGCGCCACCGTGCAGCGCTGGGACGGCGAGCGCACGCAGCCGGTGTTGTTCGCGGCCAGCCCACGCCCGAAGGGCCACCCGATCGACCTGGTGATCGACGATGCCGGGCACTGGCTGATCCTTTATTCGGGTGGGCAGTTGGTGCTGCTCGACGAGCAACGCAAGTTCGTCGCAACGCTGGGTGAAACCTCCGGCATCCCGCCCACGAGCCGGCGCTTGCTCTACCTGCCCAAGACCCAACAACTGCTCATCGGGACGGCCCGCGAAGGGGTGTTTGTGTTGCCCAGGCCTTGAAGCGCTGTACTCAAGCCGCGAGGCAGCCGAACCCTGCGTGCAGATCCGCAGAACGGCGCGCAGCAGGGCCGGTGCTTGAATAGACGCATGAACACCCTGCCCGCGCTCTTCCTGTCTCACGGCTCACCGATGCTGGCACTGGAGCCCGGCGCCACCGGCCGGTTCTTGCAATCCCTTGGGCCCACGATCGACCAGAGCTTCGGCCGCCCGCGCGCCATCCTCGCGCTGTCAGCCCACAGCCTGTCAGGCGAGCCGGCCTTGTTGGACGCGCCACAACACCAGGCGGCGCATGACTTCGGCGGCTTCCCCGACGCGCTGTACCAACTGCAATACAACGCGCCCGGTGCACCTGCGCTGGCCACCAAGGTGCAAGGCCTGTTGACCGACGCCGGCCTGCCGGTGCGGCGCCTTGAACAAGGCGGCCTCCACCACGGCATCTGGAGCATGCTGCGCTTCATGTACCCCGCCGCCGACATCCCCGTGCTGCCGCTCGCCTGGGCGCCCAAGCTGCCACCCGCGCAGCAGTTTGCGCTGGGCGAAGCGCTGGCCTTGCTGCGCGCGCAAGGGGTGCTGGTGATGGGCAGCGGCAGCATCACGCACAACCTGCGGCGTGTGTTCGGCGGGGGTCGCCCAGCCCATGACGCGAAAGAGAGCCCCGAGAGCGCGGCCTTCCGCCGCTGGGTCAACGATCGCAGTGCGGCGCGCGACTGGGACGCCCTGTTCGACTACCGGGCCCGCGCCCCACAGGCCCAAGACATGCACCCCACCGACGAACACCTGCCGCCCTGGTACGTGGCCGCCGGCACGGGCGGGCGCGAGGCCGCGCCGCAGCGTTTGCACGAAGGCGTGACCTACGGCTGCCTGGGCATGAACGTGTATGCCTTCGGGCCCGAAGCCCGGCTGTTGAACGTTTGAGATGAGAGGCGTGACCCGGATTGCCGGGGCACGTCCTCTCGATTAAAGGGTTGGACGCTTGTTAGCAGGCTTCCGGCCTTCGCGTATGGCACACGTTGCTAAACGTAGTGGGACACCAATGCAGCGAACATGTAGTAGAGGCATGTTGCAGCTAAGAGAACGATTGCGGCAATTGCGAAGTGCGATGGGCTTGCATTTCGCTTTGCTAGGCGATAGCCCGCAGTGCCGTGAATCAATGTCGGAAGCAAGAGCACACCGACGATGAGAACTAAGTACCACCACGGCACATCGCAATGATCAAGCTCCCAGCAGCCGCTTCGGATTCTGTGCGCATCGCCAAGCACGGCTGAGTAGTTGATTCGACTAGAAGTAAACAGACCCGCCCATGTACTGATGAAGCCTAGGAGAACAAACAGGCTGGTGACCACTGCTTTTCTCATTTGACTTCCCAGAAGAGAATTTCAGACGAACCTGCAAGATCGGAGTACCCGAAGTTGGTTCCTGGGAACAGCGAGCTGACCCCGATAAAGCGACCAATCGTAGACAAGGTGGATGCTCCCGCGGCGGTCAATCTGGAGCCATTCCAGAGGTCAATGTGGTCACCCGACCGATTGGCCGAGCTTTCTCCGCTGCGTGTCCAATAGTTCGCAAAGAAGACGATTCCGGTACGGCCTTTCACCTTGGTCTGCCAGTCCTTTCCAGTGACCGCCTCAGGCTTGGTTGGCAGGCCACAGAAGGGCATGGTTTTCAACCATGTGGCAAGTTCCTCGGCGCGTAGCGCCGCTTTCTTGCCATCGATGCGTGTAACACCTTTGCCGTTAAACGACTTCATTTCGACGCCAACTCCGTGAATGGCCACGCTCACTTTGATGGCGCACTGATCTGAATACAGGAGGTCGCCTTTCTTAGCGATGACCTTGCCGTTCTTGTCTTTGGTGTCTTCCTTGTGCCGTTCTTGCGATGGGCGTTCGCTTGGGTAGTTCTTCCACAGGTCATCGAACGTGACCGCTTCGATGGTGATCTTGCAGATGGAGCCTTTCTCGCTGTTCGTCCGAACGATCGCGCTCTGTACAAGTTTGGTCAT
>JBBRFR010000487.1:0-2584 GCA_038241485.1 Burkholderiales bacterium | reverse complement strand
GGCGATCTCCTGCACGGTGGCAGCCTGCTCGGCCACGCTGGCTTGGCTGCCGTGGAACTCCATCAACAACATCGGCGCCTCGGCCAGGCCCAGCTTGTCATGTTGGTTCACGGCACGCACGGCGTTCACGTCGAGCAGCTCGCAGCGGGCGATGGGCACGCCCATCTGGATGATCTGGATGGTGGTGCGCACGGCCGCGTCCACACTCGGGAAGGTGCAGGTCGCCGCCGAGATGGCCTCGGGCAGCGGGTAGAGCTTGAGCGTGATCTCGGTCATCACACCCAGCGTGCCTTCGCTGCCGACCATCAAGCGCGTGAGGTCGTAGCCGGCCGACGACTTGCGCGCGCGCGTGCCGGTGTGGATCACCTCGCCTTGCGGCGTCACGACGGTGAGCCCGAGCACGTTTTCGCGCATGGTGCCGTAGCGCACGGCATTCGTGCCGCTGGCGCGGGTGGCCGCCATGCCGCCCAGGCTGGCATCGGCGCCGGGGTCGATGGGGAAGAAGAGCCCCGTGTGCCGAATCTCGTGGTTGAGCTGGGTGCGGGTGACACCGGCCTGCACGGTGACGGTGAGGTCTTCGGCGTGCAGCGACACGATGGCTTGCATGCGACCCAGGTCAATGCTCACACCGCCTTGCACCGCCAGCAAATGGCCTTCGAGCGAGGAGCCGACGCCAAACGGGATCACCGGCACCGCGTGCAGGTCGGCCTGTTGCACGACAAAGGCCACTTCGTCGGTGCTTTCGCAAAACACCACCAGCTCGGGTGGCGGCGCGTCAAACGGCGACTCGTCGCGGCCATGCTGCTCACGCACCGCAAGCGTGGCCGAGCAGCGTTCGCCAAAACGTGCCGTCAAGGCGTCGCGCATCGCCGCTGGCACGGGCCGGGGCTGCAGGCTGGGCAACACATGGGTCGGTAATGGGGCGTTCACAGCGGTCTCCAGCGCGGGGCGCAAGTGGGACACAGGTGCTGCGATTCTGCGCTTGTGGCCCCGGGGTGGCCACGGGCCGACGCTGGCGCAGACCCTAGAATCCGCCGACAAATATGAACGCGCGGGAGGCGCCCATGAACAGCGTGCACCACCACTCAACCGACGTTCGCTGACGCCCACGTGGCACTCGATACGCTGTACACCGCCGAAACGCCCGAGGGCATTGCGCTCTCGCTGCGCCCGGCCGGGGTGGCGCCACGCGTGCTGGCCTACATGGTCGACCTGCTGGTGCGTTGTGGCATCTTCCTAGTGGTAACGCTGCTGGCGCTGCCCTTCGGCGGCATGGGCGCGGGGCTGCTGCTGGTCACCTACTTTTTGCTGGAGTGGTTCTACCCGGTGCTGTTCGAGCTGTCGCGCCCGGGCGCCACACCCGGCAAGCGCGCTTTCGGCCTGCAGGTGGTAATGGACTCCGGTCTGCCGGTCACCCCCGCCGCCGCCCTCACCCGCAACCTGCTTCGCGCGGCCGACTTCTTTCCGTTTTTATATGCCTTCGGGCTGGTGTCGATGCTGCTGCGGCGCGACTTCAAGCGCCTGGGCGACCTGGCCGCCGGCACGCTGGTGGTCTACCGCGACACCGTGGCCTTGCATGGCGAGCTGCCGCCCGCGCCGGCCACCGCACCCACACGCGCGCTGGCGCCGCAGGAGCAGGCCGCCGTCGTCGCTTGGGCCGGGCGGGCTTCGCGGCTGACACCCGCCCGCCTCGATGAGCTGGCCGTGCTGGCGCGTTCGGTCACACCCCCACCGCACAGTGACGCCACACGCGCGCTGCTGGGCGTGGCGCAGTGGCTGGTGGGCAAGCGTGGGGGCACGCCATGACGCCGCTGCAGTTCGAGACAGACAACGCACCTCTCTGGCAGGAGCTGGAGGCAGCGCTCGACCGCGCCGAGGGCAAAAAAGTCGGCAAGAAAAAAGAGCCAGGCCATGACAAGCCGCCCCCCCTCGATGGCGCACGCCTGGCCGAGCTGTACCGCCGCAGCTGCGAGCACCTGGCGCTGGCGCAGGCACGCGCCTACCCGATCCACCTGACGCAGCGGCTCGAATCGATCACGCAGCGCGCGCACCGCCTGATCTACCGCCGCCACGACTACGGCGCAGCCAGGCTCAAGCAGTTGGTGCTGGTCGACTTCCCACAGAGCGTGCGTGCGCACCGCTGGTACCTGCTGGCGGCCACGCTGCTGTTTGCCGGGCCGCTGCTCGCGGTCGGTTGGGCCACCTACCTCGACCCGGGTTTCATTCTTCACCTGGCCGACGCGGAGCAGGCGCAGGAATACGACAGCATGTACAACGAAAACTCGCGTGCGCTCGGCCGCACCCGCGATGCGTCGACCGACTGGCAGATGTTCGGCTTCTACGTGATGCACAACATCGGCATCGGCTTCCAGTGTTTTGCAGGCGGCATTTTTGCCGGCCTCGGCAGCGTGTTCTTCCTGGTTTTCAACGGTGCGCAGATCGGTGGTGTGGCGGGTTACCTGACCGCGCGTGGCCACACTGAAAACTTCTACTCCTTCGTGGTCACCCACGGCGCGTTTGAGTTGACGGCCATCGTGCTCGCGGGTGCCGCCGGGCTGCGCTTGGGCTACGCACTGCTGGCCCC
>JBBRFR010000486.1:0-2595 GCA_038241485.1 Burkholderiales bacterium | reverse complement strand
ACTTTGCTGCTGATCGACAACCGCTCGGGCGTGCAGGTCGCGGCGGCCGAAGGCACGGCTGGCAACTTCGACTTTGGCCTCTTCGGTGCAGCCTTCACCGGCGGCCTGGCCGGCGGTGGTGGTGGGTATGCCAACACGCCGCAGGGCAAGGTGGTGGTAGCGGCGTTTGCCGACTCGTTCAACCAGATGGTCAAGTCGCTGCGCAACTACAAGGCGCAAACCGTCAAGGGTGGCCTGGGCACGGGTGGCCGTCTGGGAGTGGATGGCGGCAGCACGCCGGCGTCCAAGGAAATCAAGAAGTAAGTTCTGGCTTGCTTCGAGAGGGCCGCGCTTCGCAAGAGGTGCGGCCTTTTTCATGCGCCGTGTTTGTCGGCCTCCGAAGTGAAGCTGTCCGCGTAGAACTCCTCCGCCGGCAGCTCGCACAGCGCCACAAAGTCGCGCTGCGCCGAGTCCACCATCAGCGGTGTGCCACAGGCATACACCTGGTGGCCCGAAAGATCGGGCAGGTCGGCCATCACCGCCTGGTGGACGAAGCCGGTGCGGCCCGTCCAGCCGTCGTGCGGCAACGGCTCTGACAACACCGGCACATAACGAAGGTGGGGCATCGTTCGTTCGGCCTCCACGCACCAATCGTGCATGTAGAGGTCGGCCAGGCTGCGGCAACCCCAGTACAAAACCGTGGGCCGCGTGATGCCCTTGAAGCGCCTGTGCTCGACCATGGCTTTCACCGGCGCGAAGCCGGTGCCGCTGGCCAGCAGCACGATGGGCTTGTCGCTGTCTTCGCGCAAGAAGAAGCTACCGAACGGGCCTTCGAGCCGAAGGATTTCTTTCTCTTTCATCGCGCCGAACACGTGGTCGGTGAACACACCGCCCGGCATGTGGCGAATGTGCAGCTCGATGCTCGGTTTGCCGCCCTGCGTGCTGGGCGCGTTGGCCATGCTGTAGCTGCGGCGGTGGCCGTCTTTCAGGATGAACTCGATGTACTGCCCGGCGCGGTATTGCATTGCGTCGTTGGCGGGCAATTGCAGCTGCAGCACCGCCACGTCGTGGCTGGGTTTGGTGATGGTGGTCACGCGGCAGGGCATCTTGCGCACCGCAAACTCACCTGCACCGGCCACGGTGCGGGCTTCGAGCACCACGTCGGTTTGGGGTGCCGCGCGGCAGGTGAGGGTGTAGCCGGCCTCTTCTTCGGCCGGGCTCAAGGCCTTGGCTTGGTGGGTGCCGTGGATGACTCGGCCTTCGATGAGCTTGCACTTGCACGATCCGCAGGCGCCGTCGCGGCAACCATACGGCAGGCCCACCCCCTGGCGGATGGCGGCGGTGAGGATGGGCTCGTCGCGGTCGACAGAGAAACTCACGCCGCTGGGTAGCACGGTCACGGTGAACGTCATCGGATAACCTCGGTCAGCACTTTCGCAAAACAGCCTGCAATTTTGCCCGCTCGCTCCATGACCCTTCAGTCCAGCCTGCCCCCACGTTTCAAACGCCCCACCTTGTTGATCATCGGCTGTGGTGATGTGGGGATGCGCGTGGCGCGTTTGCTGCGTGGGCGTTGGCGCCTGTTGGCGCTCACCTCGAGCCCGCAGCGCGCGCCGGATTTGCGTGAGGCCGGCGTGTTGCCCTTGATCGGCAATCTGGATGCACCCGCGAGCCTCGCCCGCCTGGCCGGGCTGGCCGACGCCGTGTTGCACCTCGCGCCACCGCCCGGCCACGGCGCCAGCGACACCCGCACCCAGCACCTGTTGCAGGCGCTGGCGCGCAAAGGGCGTGTGCGCCGCATCGTCTACGCCAGCACCAGCGGGGTGTATGGCGACGCACAAGGTGCCCGGTTCGACGAAACCCGTGCCGTGAACCCCACCACCGACCGTGCGCGCCGCAGAGTGGACGCCGAGGCGCGCATTCGCTGGTACGGCCGCGCGCTGGGTGCGAGTGTCAGCGTGTTGCGCATCCCCGGCATCTACGCAGGCGACCGCCCCGGCGGCCACCCGCGCGAGCGGCTGGCGCGAGGCACGCCGGTGCTGGCGGCCGATGACGACGTCTACACCAACCACATCCACGCCGACGACCTCGCCCGCGCTTGCGTGGCAGCGCTGCACCGCGGCCTGCCGCAACGTGTGATCCACGCGAGCGACGACACGGAGCTGCGCATGGGTGACTACTTCGACCTGGCCGCTGACCTGTGCGGCCTGCACCGCCCGCCCCGCATCACAAGGCAGCAAGCGGGCGAGCAGATGTCAGCGGTGCAGTTGTCGTTCATGAGCGAGTCACGCCGCCTCGACAACACTCGGCTCAAGCGCGAGCTGCGGTTGAGGCTGTGTTACCCGACGGTGCGCGAAGGCCTGCTGGCCTGAGGCTCAGCGCCGCTGTTTGAACGGTGACTGCCCGCGCCAGTAGCGGATGGTGAGAAAGCCGCCGACCATGCCGCCCAAGTGGGCCAGCGAGCCCAAACCGCCGGCCAAACCTAACACCAGCGAGATGGCGCCAAACACCGCCACGAACACCTTCATCTTCATCGGGATGGGTGGGAACAGCGGCATGATGGTGCGGTCGGGGAAGTACATCGCCGCGGCCATCAACAAGGCGTAGATCGAACCC
>JBBRFR010000485.1:0-2600 GCA_038241485.1 Burkholderiales bacterium | reverse complement strand
GGTCATCACCGGCCTGATGTTGCCGGGCCTGTGCATGGCACAGATCAAAGTCGGCCAGACCGCCGGTTTCACCGGCGCCGCAGCCGCCGGCGTGAAAGAAATCACCGATGGCGCCAAGCTCTACCTGGACTCGGTGAATGCAGAAGGCGGCATCAACGGCCAGACCATCGAGCTGGTGTCGCTGGACGACAAGTTCGACCCCAAGCTCGCCGTCGAAAACGCCAAGAAGCTGATCGCCGACCCGAAGATTGTGGCGCTCTTCCTCAACCGTGGCACGCCTCACTCGCTGGCGATCATGCCGCTGCTGACCGAAGGCCGCATCCCGCTGATCGCCCCGTCCACCGGTGCGATGGCGCTGCACCAGCCGGTGCACCCCTGGGTGTTCAACGTGCGCGCAACCTACCAGCGCGAAGCCGAACACGTGACGCGACACCTTGCCATGGCCGGCGCCGAGCGGGTGGCCCTGATCCAGGTGAACGACTCCTTCGGCACCGACTCCGCCGCCGGCGCACTGAAGGTGTTCAAGGAGATGGGCAAGCAGCCCGCCACGCACCAGATCTTCGACCGCGCCAAGCCCGACTTCGCCTCGCTGGTGCCCAAGGTGGTGGCCGCGCAGCCGCTGTCGATCTTGTTCATCGGCACCGGCACCGCAGTCGTCGACGGCGTGAAAGCGCTGCGCGCCGCGGGCTCGCGCGCCACCATCGCCACGCTGTCACCCAATGCCTCGGCAGGCTTCATCAAATCGATGGGCGAAAACGCGCAGGGCCTGATCATCAGCCAGGTGTTCCCATCGGCGCGCTCGCTCAAGGTGGCGATGGCGGCCGAAGCCTCGCGCCTGGCTCAGGCCAAGAACCTGCCCGAAGTCACGCCGCAGATGCTTGAAGGGTTTGCCGCCGCCAAGGTACTGGTGGCCGCGCTCAAGCGCAGCAACAAGGACATCACCCGCAGCAACATCAAGAAGGCGCTCGAAGGCTTCAACCGCGTCGACATCGGCGGCATGGAGGTGAGCTACAGCCCCACTGACCACACTGGCCTGGACTACGCCGACCTGTCGATGGTTGCGGCTGACGGCAGCTTCCGACGCTGATCGTTCCTAACGACACGCCCGTGCGGCGGCTGGGAACCCCAGCCGCCGTTTTTCATGGGTCTGCGCTCGCGCTGATCAGGCGGCGAGAAAGCGCTCTATCAGCGCAAACTGATCGGGCGTGTTGAGCGCGGGCGCGTGCCCGCAGCCGGCGATGGTCGCCACCACCGCGCGGGGGCCGCGCTGGCGCATTTGTTCGGCGGTGTCGGCCAGCAGCAGGTCAGACGTTTCGCCGCGCAGGCACAGCACCGGGATGTCGAGGCTGTCCCAGGCGTCCCACTGCGCGTAGTCGTCGGGGTGGTGGGTGAATTGCATCACCATGTCGGGGTCGTAGTGCGGCGTCACTCGGCCATCGGGCAGGCGGCGCACCGAGGTCTCGGTGAGGCGGCGCCACTGTGCATCGCTCAGCCAGCCATAGGGTTTGTAGATGGTGCGGAAGTAAGTCTCAAGCTCGCTCACCGTGGCAAAGGCCAGCGGGCTCCCGGCGTAGGAGCGAATGCGGTCGGTGGCCGCTGCTGCGATCTCGGGCCCCATGTCGTTGAGCACCAGCCGCTGCAGGCGCCCCCGCAGCGATGAAGCCGCGGCGCGCAAGCCGATGGCCCCACCCATCGAGGTGCCGAGCCAGTGGAATTTTTCCAGCGCGAGCTGGTTGACGAGCGAGGTGGCCAGTCTGGCGTAGAAGTCCAGGCAGTACTCGGTGGCCGGCTCGGGGCTCCACTCGCTAAAGCCGCGCCCGATGGTGTCGGGGCAGATCACGCGGTAGCGCTGCGACAGGTGCTCGGCGATGTCGTCCATGTCGCGCCCCGTGCGCGCAAGGCCGTGCCAGGCGATCACCGCCTCGGCGTGCTGCGCGCCCCACTCGGTGTAGTGCAGCTCGCGGCCTTCGCAGCGCAGGTAGTTGGAGGTGAAGCGCATGGACGCTCTCAATCAGGCACGGTGAGCGTGCGCGCTCGCCACGTGATGGCGTCGGCCGCCAACGGGCGCCGCACGATGGGCGGCACGTTGGCCTCGCTGATGGCGGGCGCCGCACCCGGCACACCGCCACGCGGCAATGTGCGCACCACCTGGCTCGCCGGCAAAGGCGTGCCGTGGCGCAGGTGGGCGTACATCGCGTCAAGCCCGCGGTTCAGGTAGACGTGCAGCGGCACGTAGCGCGTGTCGTAGCCGGGCAGCACGGTGGGCAGGCCGATGAAGCCATCAAAGTGCTGGGCGTTGGTGACCTCGATGTACGACAAGCGGCTGCGCCCACCTTCGACACGCTTGTTGAGCGCGGTGTAGGGGCGCGAGGTGTGGTTCACCGGCAGCAGCGCGTCGGCGCGGCCGTGCACGATGATCGCGGGCTTGCCGTTGAGGTCGCCGTTGCGGCGGGTTTCGTTGAGGCCCTTTTGCAGCGCGAGCGCTGGGGCATCGGCGCCGGTCAGCAAGCCTCGCAGGCACAGCGCCCCGTCGAGGTTGAAGTCTTGGGTGAGCGTCGACGGCGAGAACGAGAACAGGTCGCGCAGCGGCAGGCCGGGGC
>JBBRFR010000484.1:0-2606 GCA_038241485.1 Burkholderiales bacterium | reverse complement strand
TCGACGCGCAAGACCCGCTCGCACCGCTGCGCGACCAGTTCGACCTGCCCGAAGGCGTGATCTACCTCGACGGCAACTCACTCGGCGTGTTGCCGCGCAGCACTGCCGCGCGCGTGCAGCAGGTGGTGCAGCAAGAGTGGGGCGACGGCCTGATCCGCAGCTGGAACACCGCCGGCTGGATCGACCTGCCGCAACGTGTGGGCAACAAGATCGCCAAGCTCGTGGGTGCGGGCGACGGCGAGCTGGTGGTGGCCGACTCCACCTCGGTCAACCTCTTCAAGGTGTTGAGCGCTGCGCTGCGCATCGCCCGGGCCGACGCTCCCGCGCGGCGTTACATCGTCTCGGAGCGCAGCAATTTCCCCACCGACCTCTACATCGCCGAGAGCCTGGCGCGCGAGCACGGCATGCGGTTGGTGCTGGTCGAGCCCGACGACATCGCACACCACCTCAACGCCGATCTCGCCGTGCTGATGCTCACCCAAGTGAACTACCGCACCGGCCGCCTGCACGACATGACCGCGCTCACGCAGGCCGCGCACGCTGCCGGTGGTTTGACGGTGTGGGACCTGGCGCACAGCGCGGGGGCCCTGCCGGTTGACCTGCGCGGCAGCCACGCCGATTTTGCGGTGGGCTGCGGCTACAAGTACCTCAACGGCGGCCCGGGCGCGCCCGCGTTCGTGTGGGCGAACCCTCGCCACGCAGAGCGCTTCTGGCAGCCGCTTTCGGGCTGGATGGGCCACGCGGCGCCGTTCGACTTCACACCCGACTACAGGCCTGCACCGGGCATTGCGCGCTACCTGTGTGGCACACCCCCGGTGCTCTCGCTGGCCGCGCTCGAATGTGGTGTCGACACCGTGCTCTGCGCTGACATGCTCGCCCTGCGCCGCAAGTCGAGTGCACTCACCGAGCTCTTCATCGAGCTGGTTGAATCGCGCTGCGCCGGTTTGCAACTCGCTTCGCCGCGCGACTGCGCAAAGCGCGGCAGCCAGGTGAGCTTTGCCCACCCCAGCGCCGGCTTTCCCGTGATGCAGGCCCTGATCGCACGTGGCGTGATCGGCGACTTCAGAGGGGGTGACAAATCGCACCCCGAGGGGGCTCAAGACATCCTGCGCTTCGGCTTCACCCCGCTCTACACCCGCTTCATCGACGTGTGGGACGCGGTCGAGCAACTGGTGCAGGTGCTGTACAGCGGCGAGTGGCGCGAACCGCGCTTCAATCAGCGGGCCGCCGTCACATGAGCGGCACCGAAAAGATCGTCGCCGACGAAGGCGCTCAGCTCGACTTCAGCCAAGACATGAGCTACGGCGACTACCTGCACCTCGACCAGGTGTTGAACGCCCAGGTACCGCTCTCGCCCGACCACAACGAGATGCTGTTCATCGTGCAGCACCAGACCAGCGAGTTGTGGATGAAGCTGATGCTGCACGAGCTGGGTGCGGCCATTCAACGCGTGTCGAATGACGATCTGGGCAGCGCCTTCAAGATGCTCGCCCGTGTGAGCAAGATCATGGAGCAGCTGGTGCACGCGTGGGACGTGCTGGCCACCATGACACCACCCGAGTACTCGGCCATCCGCCCCTACCTCAGCAACAGCAGCGGCTTCCAGAGCTGGCAGTACCGTTGCATCGAGTTCAGCCTCGGCAACAAAAACGCCGCCATGCTCAAGCCGCACACGCACCGGCCCGAGATCCTGGCGCGCGTCGAGGCCGCCTGGCGTGCACCTTCGTTGTACGACGAAGCCCTGCGCCTGCTCGCGCGGCGCGGGCTGGCCATGCCGACAAGCCACACCGAGCGCGACTGGACGCAGCCCTACGCCGCGAGCCGCGAGGTCGAAGCGGCCTGGTTGGTGGTCTACCGCGACCCGAAGCAGCACTGGGATCTGTACCAGCTGGGCGAAGAACTCACCGACCTCGAAGACGCCTTCCGCCTCTGGCGCTTTCGCCACGTCACCACCGTCGAGCGCGTGATCGGTTTCAAGCGTGGCACCGGTGGCACCGGGGGCGTGAGCTACCTGCGCAAGATGCTCGACGTGGTGCTGTTTCCTGAGATCTGGTCCCTGCGCACGGATTTGTAGATGCTGATCACACGCCGCCCCCTGGCCCCGTTGGCGAGCTTCGTCGACACGCTGTGGGCCAGCCAGCGTGGCGCCATGCCGCATGCGCGCGAGGCCAACCTGCCCACCGGCCACGTCGACATCGTGACTGGGCACTGACGGCCGCCGAGGCGGGTTATGCCGATCCGGCGCGCCTGGCCACGATGCTGAGCGAGCCCAGCGACCAGTTCTACGGCGAGCGCAGTTGCAAGGTGCGCGACCCTTTCGGCCACACCTGGCTGCTGGGCCACTCCATTGAAAAAGTGGCCCCCGAAGAAATGCAGCGCCGCTACACCGAGCTGATGAACAACAGCTGAGCTCAGCCGCCGAAGTTGTCGCTCGTGCCTTGCGGAAAGACGACGATGGCGCGTGTCGACTTGCCGTTGCCCACCGACACACGCTGCTCTTTCGTCTTGCCGGCCAGCGTGGTTTGCAAGCGGTACTGGCCCGCGGGCACCTTGGCCCAGAGGTAGGGGCCGTCGGTCTTGGCGTCGAGCACCACGGCACCCTTGCG
>JBBRFR010000483.1:0-2610 GCA_038241485.1 Burkholderiales bacterium | reverse complement strand
CAGCCGCGCCAGCAGCAAGGTCACGCCAAAGATGACGAGCAGGTAGGCCGCCAGCATCAGGCTCTTCGGGTCACCCGGCAGGGCCACCCGCACGATCAGCGGCGTGAGGCACAAGGCGCAGAACTCGTAGAAGGTGTTGTGCTGCGGCGAAAGAATTTGCATGCCGGCCATGCAAAAGCTGTAGATGGTGAGGATCAGGATGAGTTTTTCGGTCGGGCTGCCATAGCCGTAAAAGAACCACGCTGCCACGCCCCACAACGCCCCCGCGCACAAGGTGGTGGCGCGCCAGGCCTGGTACCAGCGCAGCAGCGCTTCGCGGTCGTCGTTGGGCCGGTGCTTGAAACCGTGCGACATGTACGCCCGCACCAGGCCCAGAATGCCCAGCGCGACCAGCCAAGCCAGCATGCCGGCCCGGGGCGCCAGCTTCCAGTACTGGGTCACGGTGACCGCCACGCCCACCACCATGGCCACCGTGGTGGTGGGCAGGTAGGCGTAGATGTCGACCACCCGCTCGGCCGAGGCCTGGTCTTCAAGCATCGCCTTGGTGGCCGGGTCGATCGGGCCACCTCCAACGCTCGGCTCACCCAGGGAGGCAGATTTTTCGTGGTCGAGCGGTGGGGTGAGCACTTCGTGCGCGCTCAACGCTTGTGGCCGCCGCGCCAGGCCGAGAAGCCGCCGTGCTGCTGGCTCATCTGGCCGACCGCCAGCACGGCCTGGGTGCGCGAGCTGACACCGAGCGCGCGCAGCACCGCCGCCACGTGGTCCTTGACGGTTTCGACCGACAGGCCCAGCTCGCGAGCGATCAGCTTGTTGGGGTTGCCCTGCAGCAGCAGCGCGAGCACGTCGGTCTGGCGCGGCGTGAGGCCGAGCGAGGCCAGGCTGGGCTGGGTCTGGAAGCCGCTGTCGGTGGCCTCCTCGCTGACCAAATTCAACGGGTTGGCGGTGGCGTCGGGTCTGCGTCGTTCGACCGGGGGCGGCGCGCCGCCGATGCTCATCGGCGGGACATAGATGCCGCCCGACATCACCATGTGCAGCGCGTCGAACAAGGTCTCGTTGGTGGAGCGTTTGGGCACAAAACCCATGGCACCCAGATCGATCGAGCGGATCACGTCGCTCGCACGGTCGGAGGCCGACACCACCACCACCGGCAGCGCCGGATACGCGGCACGGAACTCGACCAGCAGGTCGAAGCCATCGGCGTCGCCCAGTTGCAGGTCGAGCAGCACCAGATCGAAGTCGTTTTCGGCCAGCAGCGCTTCGCGGGCGGCGCGGGCGCTGCCCGCACCCACCACATTGACGTGGTCGCCCAGGCCCTTGATGACCGTTTGCAGCGCCGAAAGAATCAGCGGGTGGTCATCAACCAGCAGCACTTTCATTTTTATCCCCCCTTGTGGTGTACGGGTGCGATCGTATTCGAGCCGCCACGGCCACTGGCCCCCTCCGAAGGGGGGGCGCAAGGGGAGACCCTAGGCGTAGCGGCGTGCCAATGACTCAGCCACACACACCGGTTTGTCAGATCCATCACGCTCCATGGTGCACTCGACCGTCATTTGCGCCCCCCCCTCAAGCGGGATGTACTCGGTGAGCTTGAAGCGCCCACGCAAACGGCTGCCCACCGGCACCGGCGCGGGGAAGCGCACCTTGTTGAGGCCGTAGTTAACGCCCATGCGCGTTTCTTCCACGCGAAAGGCCGAGGCCGTCATCTCGGGCAGCAGGCTCAGCGTGAGAAAACCGTGGGCGATGGGTGCACCAAAGGGCCCGGCCTTAGCGCGCTCAGGGTCGACGTGAATCCACTGGTGGTCGCCGGTGGCTTCGGCAAACTTGTTGACCTGCTCTTGGGTGATCGTCATCCACTCGCTCACACCGAGCTCCTGGCCCACGAGGTTTTGCAGATCGGAAATCTTTTCAAAGGTCTTCATGCATTGATCCAGCTGATGAGGGGTTGCCATTGCGACATGTCACGCTCAACCCGGCTGGGCGCCACGTCCCACAGCGTGAGGCCGCGTGCGGCGAGGTGAACGTAATTTTGAGTGTCGCGCAGGAAGGTGATGACGGGCGTCTCCAAGGTGCCAGACCAGCTGCGCAGCTGGTCGGCCGAGATGGTGCCTTCGCGGATGCGCATGCCCACAATGCCCACTTCAACCTTGTCGCTGCGCCGGTGCGCCCGCAGCTCGCGCAAAAAAGCATGCGTGGCATGGATGTCGAAGATGCTCGGCTGCAGCGGCACGATCACCTTGTCGGCGATTTTCATCACCTCGTCGAGCCGCTTGCCGTGCAGGCCGGCGGGTGTGTCGAGCACCACGTGGGTGGTGCCCTTGGGCGGGCGCACGATTTCGTCGAGGGCGACATCCCAGCCCGTGATACGAGGCAGGTTGTCAGGGCGCAGCGAAAGCCAGGTGCGCGCCGACTGCTGGCGGTCCACGTCGCCGAGCATCACCGCATGCCCCGCCTGGGCCAGGTAGCCCGCAATGTGGGTCGACAAGGTGCTTTTGCCGACCCCGCCCTTTGGATTGGCCACCACGATCACCGGCATGCGCTGCTCCCGAGTTAGACGTTTGGGTTATGTTAACGGGCTGCCCCCGGGCCCGCCCATCAAGACTTACCAGCGAA
>JBBRFR010000482.1:0-2620 GCA_038241485.1 Burkholderiales bacterium | reverse complement strand
AAGGTCTTGATTGCGTGTGACGGCTATGTGTACGGTGGCAGTGCGCACGACCGCCTGCCGGTGTTGCGCGGCCTGCTGGCCGAATTGCCGAGCGTGCGCGATGTGGTGCTGTGGCGCTATCTTGATGAGAGGGCCGACCCGCAATCGCTGGCCGGCCCGCAGCGCAGGGCGCACGACTTCGCGGTGCTGACCGCCGACGATGCCAACTTCGAACCCACGTGGGTTGCCTTCGATCACCCGCTGTGGGTCGTCTACTCCAGCGGCACCACCGGCCTGCCCAAACCCATCGTGCACGGCCACGGCGGTGTGGTGCTGGAGGCGCTGAAAATGGGTCGCCTGCACAACAACCTGGGCCCCACGGCCGAGACCGGCGACCGCTACCACTGGTACAGCGCCACCGGCTGGATCATGTGGAACGCGCAGGTCAACGGCCTCTTGTTCGGCACCACCATTTGTTTGTATGACGGCAACCCCGGCGGCAAGAGCGGGGCGGTCGACTGGAACACGCTGTGGCGTTTTGCCGCCGATGCCCAGGTCAGCTTCTTCGGTGCCGGTGCGGCCTTCTACGCGAGCTGCCTCAAGGCCGACGTGCACCCGATGCAGGTGGCCGACCTGTCGTGCCTGCGCGGCCTGGGCTCCACCGGCTCGCCGCTGGCGAGCGACTGCTACCGCTGGGTCTACGACAACATGCCGCGGGTCGACGGCCACAAGATTTGGCTCAGCTCGCTCTCGGGCGGCACCGACTTTGCCGGCGCCTTCATCGCTGGCCTGCCCACGCTGCCGGTGGTCGAAGGCGAGATGCAATGCCGTTGCCTCGGCGCGGCCGTCGAAGCCTGGAATGAAAAGGGCGAGCCGCTGGTTGATGAATTGGGCGAGCTGGTGTGCGTGAAGCCGATGCCGTCGATGCCGCTCTACTTCTGGAACGACCCCGACAACCAGCGCTATCACGACAGCTACTTCGACATGTACCCCGGCATCTGGCGCCACGGGGTTTGGCTGCGCTTCACACCCGATGGCGGCTCCATCATCTACGGCCGCAGTGACGCGACCATCAACCGCCACGGCATCCGCATGGGCACCGCCGAGCTGTACCGCGCGGTCGAGGCCTTGCCCGAGGTGCTCGACAGCCTGGTGGTCGACCTCGAATACCTCGGCCGCGAAAGTTACATGCCGCTCTTCGTCGTGCTGCGCGCGGGTGTGACGCTCGACGAGGTGTTGACCAAGACGATGCGCGACGCCATCAAGGCCGGCCTGTCGGCCCGCCACGTGCCCAATGAGATTTTTCAGGTGAGCGCGATCCCGCGCACGCTGTCGGGCAAGAAGATGGAGCTGCCGGTGAAGAAGCTTTTGATGGGCACAGCGGCCGAGCAGGTGTTCAAGCTCGATGCGATGGCCAATGCAGATTGCGTGCCTTGGGTTGTTGAGTTTGCGCAGCGGCGGCTTGCGGGTCGCTGAAATGGGCGGCGTCGGTGCGGCGCGCTGCGACAAGGCGCCGTGTTCCGTTCATGTTCTCCGGCGATGGCCTGCGGCCATCGCCTCCCCCTTGACTTCACTCCACACGGTGCCTTGCCGCAGCGCGTTGTTGCATGGGTGCTCTTCCACCTGATCGAAGGGCAGTGCGTCTCTCACTCTGTGCCCCGGGCGGCACCGTGCCAGCCAGCCGAGTCTCACCGGGCGGGTTGTCGATTTCTCGAACGGCTACGGCGCCTCATCGTCCAGCAGCGTGGCAATGTCTCGCCGGTCGCCCAACAGGCGCACCACGTCGAGATGGCCTTCCGCTTCAAAGTAGAACCATTGCAGCGGAAAGCCCGTCACGCGCCAGGCGCGCAAGCCGGGAATGCCGCACAACTGGCCGAGCCGGGGTGAACCGATCGCGGGCTCTCGCTGAAGGAGTGACAACGCGCCCATGGCTGTGTCGAAGGCCTTCTCGCCCAGGGCTGTGCCGCCAGCTTCCACGTAGTAGCGCGTCGCGTCCACCAAGTCTTGTTCGGCTTGCGGGCGGAGCAGCGCGGGTTTGAGCGTCCGGCTCAAGGCCGCCGGCCCAAGGCGCGCGCTTTCAGTTCGGCGACGATGCCGGGCGTCATCTCACGAGCAGGACCCGACTGCAGGCCCGCTTCGATCAGCTCGCGCAGGCGCTTGCGGGCTTGCTCGTCCTGGTCGCGGCGAATCAGGTCGCGCAGGTACTCGCTGGTGTTGCCGTAGTGGCCCGACTGCACGCGCTGGTCGATGTAGCTGCGCAGGGTTTCTGGCAGCGCGAAGCTCATGGTGTTCTTGCTCATGAGTCACATGATCTTGCCGCTATCAACAGTTGTCAAGTCAGGGCCAGGCTGACACGCCTGTGCCTCACTGGCTCGCCGTGATGCCCCCATCGAGGTACAGCACCTGGCCCGTCACGAAGGCCGCTGCCGGCGAGCAGAAAAACATGGTCGGCCCCACCACATCGGGCGGGTCGCCCACGCGGCCGAGCGGGATACGTTCGGTGACCTGCTTGTAGGTCTCGGGGTTGTCGAGCCAGTGGCGCGCCATCTCGCTGCGCACCACGGTGGGCGCCACGCCGTTGACGGTGATGCCGTGTTCAGCCAGCTCCATCGCGTGCTGTTTCACCAGCATCACCAGCGCG
>JBBRFR010000481.1:0-2627 GCA_038241485.1 Burkholderiales bacterium | reverse complement strand
ACATGGAGCTGGCGCGCACCGGCACCTTTGTGCTGGCCGTCAATGCGCAAGTACCAGGTGAGCAGCTGCGCCAGCGCTTCCCGGCGCAAACCAAGATCGGCCCGCCCGAGAAGCTGCGCGATCTGGTCAACCTGCAGCTGCCCGGCATCGGCCTGCGCTCGCTGCCGGTGGCGCCGCGCCAGCTGCCTTTCCATGCGGGCTACTTCTACTTCGAGCTCGATCGCGGGGGCGAGCTGTGGAAACCGATCGAACAAAACGGCAACGTGGCCATGCACATCTCGGGTGATTTCCCGGGGTTGGAGCTGGAGCTGTGGGCCATACGGAAGTAGTCAGATTTCCGTTCGGGCTGAGCCTGTCGAAGACCCGGTGGCATGCCGACATGCCCTTCGACAAGCTCAGGGCGAACGGGTGCATTGAAAGCAAGCGATGAGCACCTCCAACCCTGACGACCCGTTTGCCGACATCGACACCGGTCGCACCTTCATCATGCCCACACCGGGCGGACGCGCCGCCGCAGCCGCGCCGATGGCTGCCCCGCGCATGGGCCAGGGCGCCGACGTCGCGGCCGACATCGGCCCAAGCGACAGCGGGCTTAACCCTCTCGTGGCGCTGGCCAACCCCTTGCTCGCGCTGGTGCCGCAGATTCGCGCCACCACGCACTTGCCCGACCCGGCTGCCTTGCGCGAGTCCATCGCCCAAGGCGTGCGCGAATTCGAAGCCGCCGCCCGCGCCAAGGGCATGGCGCCCGAGCGTGTGCTGGCCGCGCGCTACATCTTGTGCACCTTGCTCGACGAGGTGGCCGCCACCATGCCCTGGGGTGCTTCGGGCCAGTGGGGTCGCCACAGCCTGTTGGCGATGTTCCACAACGAAACCGGCGGTGGCGAAAAGGTTTTTCAACTGATGGCCAAGCTGGCCGAGAACCCTGCGGCCAACCGCGACCTGCTGGAGTTGATCTACGCCGTGCTGTGCCTCGACTTCCAGGGCCGCTACCGCGTGGTCGATGGTGGCAAGGCCCAGCTCGAAGCCGTGCGCGAGCGGCTTGCGCAGATTCTGCAAAAAGAGCGCGGCGCCTACCCGCCGGCGCTGGCGCAAAACTGGGTGGGCGAGAAGCCCTCCAAGCGCTCCATGCTCACCTGGCTGCCGCTGTGGGTCACGGCCGCCATCGTGGCGCTGTTGCTGGTGGCGATCTACAGCTTCCTGGCCTTCAAGTTGAGCGGCGATTCCGACCCGGTGTTCGGCCGCATCCAAGAGCTGCGCCTGGCGCCGCCATCGCCGCCCGTCAAGCAGCCGGCGGCCAAACCGCGTTTGGCGCAGTTCCTGGTGACCGACATCAAGGCCGAGCAGGTGGCGGTGCGTGATGAGGTTGACCGCAGCGTGATCATCATTCGCGATACAGCACAAGGGGGCCTGTTCGCGCCGGCCAGCGCCTCGCTCACCGCCGAGCGCGAGGCGCTGATGAAGCGCATTGCCGAAGCGCTGAAACAAGTGCCGGGCGGCATCGTCGTCACCGGCCACACCGACAACGTGCGCATTCGCACCGCGAGCTTCCCGTCGAACTGGCATTTGTCTGAAGAGCGAGCCAAGACCGTGCGCGAAATCCTGGTCAGCAATGGCCTGCCCGCTGAGCGTGTGCGTGCCGAAGGCCGCGCCGACGGCGAGCCCGTGGCCACCAACGACACCCCTGCCAACCGGGCTTTGAATCGGCGCGTGGAGATCACCTTGTTTGTCACACGCGGAGCCGGGTCATGAAGAAGATCCTCGGCCTCATCTTCCACCCTTGGGTGCTGCTGGTGGTGGGCCTGCTGGCCCTGTCGCTGGTGATCTGGATCGTCGGCCCGCTGGTGGCCATTGGCAACTGGCGCCCGCTGGATGGCGTGACGGCGCGGCTGGTGTTCATCGGCCTGATCGTGTTGCTGATCGTGCTGCGCAACGTGTGGAAGCTTTTCGCCTCGCGCAAGAAAAACGACAAAGTGGTCAACCAGCTGCTGGCCCCGGCCGCTGCAGTCGACCCGAGCGATGGCGAGATCAAGACGCTCAATGAGCGTTTCGCGAACGCGCTGCAAACGCTCAAGACGGCTCAGTTCGAACAACCCAAGACAGGCATCTCGGGCCTGTGGAGCGGCTTGTCGTCGCGCGTGGGCAAACGGTATCTGTACGAGTTGCCCTGGTACGTGATCATCGGCGCGCCGGGGTCAGGCAAGACCACCGCGCTCGTCAACTCGGGCCTCAACTTCCCGCTGGCGGGGGCTTCGGGCGAACATTCGGTGCGCGGTGTGGGTGGCACGCGCAATTGCGACTGGTGGTTCACCGACCAGGCCGTGCTGATCGACACCGCCGGCCGCTACACCACACAAGACAGCAACAAAAGCACCGACGCCAAGGCCTGGGAGGGCTTCCTCGGCCTGCTCAAGCGCAGCCGGCCGCGCCAGCCGCTGAATGGGGTGCTGGTCACGGTGTCGGTGACCGATCTGCTCACCCAAAGTGCCGCCGAGCGCAACCTGCATGCCGCCACCGTGCGCCAGCGTTTGCAAGAGTTACATCAGCACCTGGGCATGCGCTTCCCGATCTACCTGCTGGTCACCAAGTGCGACCTGATGGCCGGCTTCATGGAAACGCTGGGCGATGCC
>JBBRFR010000480.1:0-2644 GCA_038241485.1 Burkholderiales bacterium | reverse complement strand
GGCATGATGGTGGTGGCCTAAGCCCGCCCCCGTCGCATCGCTGCGCCCCTCAAGGGGCAACGCTGGCCGACCGGCAAAGCCGGATCGGCGGCGTTCTGGGTTTCGGGCACGCGCGCCGGGTTGGAATTCGACCTGGCGAGCTTCCGTCAAGCCCCCGACGTGAACAGCGCCACATTGCCACCAGCGGCGGTGGTGTTGATGGTCACGGTCTGCTCGGAACAGAAGCGCACCAGGTAGTTCGGCCCGCCGGCCTTGGGGCCGGTGCCGGAGAGGCCTTCACCACCGAACGGCTGAACACCGACCACCGCGCCGATCATGTTGCGGTTGACATAGACGTTGCCCACCTGCGCAGCGGCGGCGAGTTGCCGGGCGCGGCTGTCGATGCGGGTCTGGATGCCCAGCGTGAGGCCGTAGCCCAGCGCGTTGATCTGCTGCATCACCGCCATCGGATCGCCGCCCCAGCGCACCACCTGCAGCACCGGGCCAAAGATTTCGTGCTTCACATCGGCAATCGCGCCCACCTCGAACATCTGCGGCGGAATCAGGTTGCCCTCAATGGCATCTGGAGCGGGCAGCAAGGGCTTGGCTTCCTTGCGCAGGCGTTGCAGGTGGCGGCCAATGCCCTCGCACGCCTCGTCATCAATCACCGGGCCGAGATCGGTGGCGAAGTCGCCGGTGTTGCCCGCTTGCAGCTCCTGGGCCGCGCCTTGGATCATCTCGATCAACACGTCCGCAATGCCCTCGTGCACACACAGCAAGCGCAGCGCAGAACAGCGCTGGCCCGCACTGCGAAACGCGCTTTGCACCACCGCATCAACCACCTGCTCGGGCAAGGCCGTGCTGTCCACCAGCATGGCGTTGATGCCCCCGGTCTCGGCAATCAGCGGCACGATGGCGCCATCTTTCGCGGCCAGCGCGCGCTGGATGATTTTGGCCACCTGGGTCGAGCCGGTGAAGACCACACCCGCGATGTCGGGCTGCGCCACCAGGGCCGCGCCCACCGTGTCGCCAGGGCCATGTAACAGCTGCAGCGCTTCGGCTGGAATGCCAGCAGTATGCAACAACCGGACCGCTTCGAGTGCAATCGCCGGTGTCTGCTCGGCCGGTTTGGCCAGCACCGTGTTGCCGGTGGCCAGTGCCGCTGCCACCTGGCCGGTGAAGATGGCCAGCGGGAAGTTCCAGGGGCTGATGCAAACCCAGGCCCCACGGCCTTCCAGCCGCTAGGTGTTGAGGTCGCCGGTGGGACCGGGTAGCTCGGTCGGGGCTTGCACGCGCTGCGCCTCCAGCGCGTAAAAGCGCAGAAAATCGACCGCTTCGCGCACCTCTGAGATCGCGTCGGGCCAGCACTTGTGCGCTTCCCGCACCAGCAGAGCGCAGAGCCGGGGCAGCGCCTGCTCCATCGCGTCGGCCGCTTTGTTCAGGGCTGCGGCGCGTTGCTCGACCGGGGTCTTGCTCCAGGTGGCAAATGCCTGCTGAGCGCGCTCACAGGCGCGCATCGCTTCGTCGTCGCTGGCCAGCGGCACGCTGGGCACAGACACGTTGCTCAGCGCGGCCAGCAGCGGCGCTCGGTGCGCCACCACCGCCAGATCAAGCCCGTGGCTGTTGGCCCGGCGCGCGCCATACAGATCAACCGGCAGCGGCAGCGCGCTCTTGGGCGATAGCCGCAGTGGCGAGACCAGCAGCTCCTCCATGCCCACCGATTCGTCGGCCAGCTGGTTCACAAACGACGAGTTCGCACCGTTTTCCAGCAAGCGGCGCACCAGGTAGGCGAGCAGGTCGCGGTGGGCCCCGACCGGTGCATACACGCGGCATTTCACCGCCGAGTTTTTAAGCACCTCGCGGTAGATGCCCTCGCCCATGCCGTGCAAGCGCTGCAGCTCGAAAGGTGTATTTTTCGCGTTCGCCATTTGCAAAATGGCGGCAATCGTGCCGGCGTTGTGGGTGGCGAACTGCGGGTAGATCGCGTCGGGCGCGGCCAGCAGCGCCTGGGCACAGGCCAGGTAGCTCACATCGGTGTGGTGCTTGTGGGTGAAGACCGGGTAACCGTCCAGCCCCAGTTCCTGCGCGCGCTTGATCTCGGCGTCCCAGTAAGCGCCCTTGACCAGGCGGCACATGAAATGCAGCTTGTACCGGCGCGCCAACTCGGCCACATGCTCGATCAGCTCGACCGCACGGCTCTGGTACGACTGCAACGCCAGCCCCAGGCCGGTCCATTGCGGACAGTGTTGGGCCACCCGCTGGGCCAGCGCTTCGAACACATCCAGCGAGAGCTCCAGCCGGTCCACCTCTTCGGCGTCGATGGTGAGGTTGAGGTTGGCCGCCGCTGCTGCCGTGCACAGGCTCCACACGCGCGGCACCAGTTCTTCCATCACGCGGCCGTGTTGCAGGTCTTCATAGCGCGGGTGCAGCGCGCTGAGCTTGATCGAGATGCCGTCGTTGTCTTGTGGCGAGCGCGTCAGATCGGCCGTGCGCGCGATGGCGGCAATCGCGTTTTGATAGCTCGTCAGGTAGCGTTTCGCATCGGCGTCGGTGCGCGCGCCCTCGCCCAGCATGTCGAAACTGAAGCGCAACTGACTTTGGCGCTTGCGCGCCGATGCCGCCTCTTTCATACCTTCTTCGATGGTCTGGCCCAATACAAATTGGC
>JBBRFR010000479.1:0-2660 GCA_038241485.1 Burkholderiales bacterium | reverse complement strand
AGCCTCCTCCACGTCGAAGGCCACCTGAACGGCACGGATCGCGTCGTCACTGCTGCTCCAGCGCGCGGGCTTGCGTTGCACGCTCACTCCGCAGCTTTGACGGCGCCTTCAGCCTGCCGCGCGCGGATGCGCTCCATGGCCTTGCGCGCGCGGTCACTGCTGTCGCCGATGCCGGCGGCGGCGAGTTTTTTCTCCAGTGCCGAGTGGCCCAGTTCGTTTTCGAGCTGGCTGGCGGCCGTCATGCGGTCGGCCAGGTCTTCGTGGCGTTGTTTGATGCGCTCAAGCGACTGGCGTGCGCTCACCAGCTTGGAGCCACCGCTGCCGATGCTGTCAGAGATCGACTGCGTGGCGCGGTACACGCTCTCAGTGGTCTGGGCCATGGCCAGCTGGCGCTCGTGTTCGCGCACGCGGGCCTCGGCGGTCTTGATCAGATCCTTGAGCTTGGCCACCTGAATCGCATAGGAGGCGTGGGCCTGGGTTTGCGCCTCCAACTCCTGCTCGATCGTGGCGACCTTGGCGGCCACCTCTTCGGCTAGACCTTCTTGCGCCTTGTTCAGCGCCTCGATGGCGAGCGACTCATAGCGGGCCACCTCACCCTTGAGGCGCTCGATCTCGCGTGCGCTTTGCATCTCTTTGGCCATCACGAGCGTGAGGTCGCCGCGGGCCTGATCGATGTTGTGCTTGGCGTCGAGGATCTCTTGTTCGTAGATGCGTGTGGCGTTGGCGTCGACCACACTTTCACCGATCTCGCGCACGCTGCCGCGCAGCAGCGTGACCATCTTCTTGATGACGGACATGAGGCTCTCCTTCAGATGAGAAATTCAGACAGGGCGTCGAGCGCATCGAGTGCGTTGTCGCTCAACACGGCCACATCTTTGGCGACGTCGGCGACGTGTGCATCGCGAGAAAGCGCGCCGCTCAACACATAGCGCTCACCGATGCGGCCAAACGACGACAGCGGCACCGAGGGGTTGAGCTCGAGCAGGGTGACGAGCAGCTCGGTGCGCCGTTCGGGTTGCACCTCGGCATCGGTCCAGAGGTAGCACATGCACAGCACCTGCGAGTCGGAGCTGGTGATGAAGATGGGCAACTCTTCTCGCCCTTCGATGCTGACCTGGATCACGGGCACATCGCCCGGGATGGGTTGTAGCTGCACCTGAAGGCCGCCCATGGCCTGGCTGGTCAGTGCGTCCAGCCCGCGCAGTTGCTCGGCAAGTGGTTTCATGGCTCCTCTCGTCGCGGGCCGTGATCAACCCGTGACGCAAGAGTAGGAGCACCGACATAACATGTCAACCACCCCCGATGGGGGATGAGCCGCTTTGTTGGCTCTTGTGCGCTCAGCCGTGCAAGCCGAGCCGCTTGCAGATCTCAAGCGACGCCGTCGCCTGGTTCATCGTGTAGAGGTGCAGCGCTGGTGCGCCGCCTGCGATCAGCCGCTCACACAAGGCGCTCACCACATCGAGGCCGAAGGCCTTGATCGATGCGGTGTCTTCGCCGTAAGCCTGCAAGCGCAGGCGAATCCAGCGTGGGATTTCGGCGCCCGAGCTGTCGGCGAAGCGGATGATGCCGGCCGAGTTGATGATGGGCATGATGCCGGGCACCACCGGGATGTCGGCACCCCGCTTGCGGGACTCATCGACGAAGCGGAAGTACGCGTCGGCGTTGAAGAAGAACTGCGTGATGGCGGAGTTGGCACCCGCGCGCACCTTGGCGAGGTAAGCATCGAGATCGGCCTGCGGCGAGCGCGCCTGCGGGTGCATCTCGGGGTAGGCGGCGACTTCGATGTGGAAGTCGTGACCGGTGGCTTCGCGGATGAATGCGATCAGGTCACTGGCGTAACGCAGCTCGCCAAAACCACCATAACCGCTGGGCAGGTCGCCACGCAAGGCGACCAGGCGGCGAACGCCCGCGGCCTTGAACAGCTTGAGCTTTTCCAGCACCGATTCGCGGTTGGCGCCGATGCAGGTGAAGTGCGAGGCCGCGTCCACACCTTCGGCGAGGATGGCCTGCACCGCGGCGAAGGTGCCGTCTTGGGTGGAGCCGCCCGCGCCGTAGGTGACCGAGCAGAACTCCGGCTTGAGCGCGTAGAGTTGCTGGCGCACGGCCGCGAGTTTGGTCACGCCTTCGGGTGTCTTGGGGGGAAAGAACTCCAGGCTCAGGGGGAGTCGGGTGCTGCTCATGTCTGATCTTGTCCTTGGTCAATCACCGTTCGGGCTGAGGTATCGAAGCCTTGCTGAGGCCGCGCCGGGGCTTCGATACTTCAGCCCGAACGGGTGGTGGTGTGCCTACGCGGGCAGGCGCGCCCACACAAAAAATTCGGTGTTGCCGTTGCCGCCCTTGATCGGGCTCTCGAAGTACTTCTGCACCTTCAGGCCCAGGCCCTTGCAGGCTTGCCACAGGCGCGTTTCGACTTCGGCGAAATGGGCCTTGTCTTTGACGATGCCGCCCTTGCCGATCTGGGCTGGCTGCAGCTCGAACTGTGGCTTGATGAGCACCAGCAAATGGCCGCCCGGTGCGAGGTAGTTCACCATCGTCGGCAGCACGTGTGTGGAGGTGATGAAGGACAGGTCGGCAGTGACGAAGCCGAAGCTGTGCGGCGTGTTGGCTGCCTCGAAGGCAGTGCCCGCCACATCGCGGCCGTTCACGCCTTCGAAGCTCAC
>JBBRFR010000478.1:0-2676 GCA_038241485.1 Burkholderiales bacterium | reverse complement strand
CCACCACTTCGATGGTCGGGCCCGGGCTTTGTCCGTTGTAGCCCCACAGGTGGGCCTTGAAGCCGGGGGTCCTCTCGCGCACCACGGGCTCGGCCACGAGGTGGAATTCCTTCTCGCCCTGGTTCATGCGCCAGGGCAAGGTCCAGCCATTGAGCGTGACGACCGGGTTGTAGGGGCGGCCCGTGTTGGGCACCAGCGGCGGCATCGTGTCGGGTTGGGTCTGGATGACGGGCTCGGGCAAGGCAGCCATCGCCACCTTGCTGACCGAAGCGGCGGTGGCGGCCGCGGTGATCGCGCCGGCACCGCCAAGAAGAGAACGTCGGGAAACCATGGTGTGTTCCTTGGTGTTTGTCTTGAGGGGGTTCAATGCGCGCCTGCTTCGGCCGCCATCGCGGGGCTCGAAGCGCCAGCGGGTGAGGCCAGGCTGGGCTTGCCGATGAGGGCCATGTCGAGGTCGGCCTGCGCGACCCAGAAGTCGCGCTTGGCTTCGATGGCGGCGTTGACGCTCGCAATCTGCGCCCGTGCATCGGCCAGCAGCTCGAACACGCCGATCAGCATGCCGTTGTAGCGAAGCACGTTCTCCTCGGCGATGCGCTGGCGCAGCGGCACGATTTCGTCGAAGTGGTGGCGCGCGATGTCGTAGGCGGAGCGGTAGGCGCCATAAGCTTCGCGCACTTCGGAGCGGGCGTTGATCGCGGTCTCGGCCGCGCGGTGCACGCTTTGCATGTAGACCGCTTCGCTGCGCGCCACACGCGCGCCGCTCCAGTCGAACAGCGGCAGCTCGAAGCTCAGCTCCCAGCCGCGTTGGGTGGGCGCCTCGTTCGAGCTGTTGCGCACCAAGCCCAGCTCCAGCACGTTGATGAAACGGGTGCGGCGCGTGAGGCCCAGGTTCTTGGCCGTCTGCTCGGCCGCGAGTTTGGCGCCTTGCACGTCGAGCCGCTGCGCGAGCGCCACTCGTTCGATGTCGGGCAGGTCGAGGGGTTGCGCCGGCAGGTCGGGCAGGCGTTCGGGCAGGCTGAACTGGGTTTGTGCACCCCAGACGCCGAGCAGGCGCGTCAGGCGCTCGCGGGTGGCGCGTTGTGCCTGTTCGGCGCGTGCAAGGCTGAGCGCCGCGTCGGCATAAAAGCCTTGTTCGCGCGCCCGTTGCAGCTTGTTGAAGTTGCCCACCTGCGCCATGCGGCGCGCCAGCTCGGCGCTGGCCTCGGCGGCCTGCTTCACCTGCTGCATGTAGCGCACACTTTCTTCGGCGGCGAGTGCGTTGACATACGCCTTGCGGGTGTCGGCGGCGAGCAAGAGCACGTTCATCGCGACCAGGCGTTGGGTCTGCTCGAAGCGCCGTGCTTCCATCGGGCCGATGAGCGGCATGGCCAGCAGCCGGGCCAGGTTGAAGTGCAGCCCGCGCTCGATCTCGATCTCGTCGCCGCGTGTCGTGCGCCCGAAGCTGAAACCTGGGTTGGGCAACCGGCCGGCTTGCACCAGCTCCGATTCGTTGATGCCCAGCTCCTGAAAGCTCGCTTGCAGGCCGCGGTTGTTCAACAGGGCGACCTGCACCGCGTCGTCCATCGCCAGCGGCTTGGCCAGCAGCTCGGCGACCCGTTTGTCTATGGCGTCTTGGTCGGCGCCCGAGCGTGCCCAGCGCAGCTCTTTGCCGAGCCGGCTTTGTGCTGTTTGTTCGACCGATGCAAAGCCGCCGTCCGCGCTGTACGACGCGCAGCCGGCGAGCGCGGCGCTGACGATCAGTACCGCCGCGCTAGTGAGTGGGGTGCGTGCGCTCATGGTTTCTTGTGGCCGCCATGCCCATGAGGCATCGGCTGGGCCATGTGGGGGTGTGAGGCAGCCGACGCAGCCGAAGCCGGCGCGGCCACGGGCTCGGCCTGTTGCGCCTCGCGGGCGTAGACGCGCCAGCCGCCGATGCGGGCGACCGTGTCGTTGGCCTCGCGCCATGAGAGGGGTTTGTCGTCACCCAGTCGCCGGTAAGCGGTGAACGAAGATTGGTAGACCAGCGCGGGCACCTTGGCCTGCGGGTCGAGCGGGTCGGGCCGGGCGCCCGGTGGGGCGGTCTGTGCCTGGGCGGCCCAGGCGGCCAGCAGCAGCGCAGCCGGCGTGAGCCAGCGACAAGTAGAAAGAAGCATGATGACCTCGCGTCAAAGCCAGAGGGCCCCTGAGCCGCGCGCGCGGCCAGGAGTGAAGAGCCCCGGCGGGAAACCCGCCGGTCAGTGAGCGAAGAGGCTTCGGGGCGGTCGGTCGGGGCCGTCGGTCGCAAACGCGGCGATGCCGGGCGCAACGGCCGCAAACGCCGTGGCACCCAGCTCGGGCGCCACCAGTTGTGGCATGACGCTCAAGAGCGCCATGCTGGCGCAGCACGATGCACAGGAGCTGCACTTGTACTGCCCGAGGTCGGTCAGCTTGTCGGGCGAGACCAGATCGTCTTGATGCGCGGGTTCGGCGCGGTCCGCAGCGGCACTGTGGTGTGCGTGATGGCCCGCGGCGTGGTCCGCGGCTTGTGGCGCCACCGCCTGCGCCGTGTGCATGCGCTGGTGGCTGGTGCCGCAGTGAAGCATGGTCGCATTGGCCAGCCCCTGGGCGGGCAGCGCCAGCGCCAGCAGGCAAGCCATCACAAATTTGAGCCACACACGCATGGCACGACTCTAGCCCATTCAACATCACCCCCTGCGC
>JBBRFR010000477.1:0-2688 GCA_038241485.1 Burkholderiales bacterium | reverse complement strand
ACCGAGATGGACTCAAACAACGAACCAACCGTTAATTTATCGACGTGAAGTGACGCCTGATGTGCGCGCAAGCACGCGCGGGGTGATGCGTTCGGACTAGGCCGTGGCGGCCAGCGCCCAGGCCTCGTTCAGCGCGGCCTCGAAGCTGCTCACAAAACCGGTCTCGTCGAACAAGGCACTTTCAGCCAGCCGCTCACGCGCTTGCGCACGCCAGCTGGCGAGGCCAGGCACATCGGTCGCCAGGCGCACGATGGTGCCGACATACGCGGCGTCGCTGTCGGCCACCCAGTCGCTGCGCCCGATGGCGCCCAACAACGACGCACCCATGCGCGAGGTGTGCGTGCGGCCGCGCCGCGTGACCACCGGCACGCCCATCCACAGCGCCTCGCAGGTGGTGGTGGCGCCGTTGTAGGGAAAGGGGTCGAGCGCGATGTCGACCTCGTTGTATAGCTCCAGGTGGCTGCTCTTGCTGGCGATCCAGGGCTGCAGGCTCAGCCGCTCAGCGGCCACGCCGCGTGCGGCCATGAACTGCTCGATGTTCTCGCGGTTCACCGCCTGCGCCATCGATGACGACTTGAGCAACAAGCGCGAGCCGGGCACGGCACACATCGCCTGTGCCCACAGGGCCAGCGTGCGGTCGGTGACCTTGGCGACGTTGTTGAACGAGCCGAAGGTGATGTGGCCGGCCGTGAGCGCAGGGGGCGGCGCGACAGGCGGCTTTTCATCAGGCCGGTAGCAGAACATGGTGCGCGGCAGGCACAGCGGCTTTTCCGATGCCAGCGGCGGCATGTCACCAGGGTCGATGACCGAATCGGTGATGCGAAAGTCGATCGCCGGCACGCCATTGATGGTGGGGTAACCGAGGTAGCTGATCTGCACCGGCGCGGCGCCCAGGCCAAACATGAAGATGCGCGAGTTGGCGGTGTGGCCCGACAAGTCGACCAGGATGTGAATGCCATCGGCCTCGATGCGGCGGCGCAGGTGCTCGTCTGACACGCCGTCACACGCCTCCCACCGGTGCCCATACGACTTGAAGCGCTCGGTCACCGCATCACCCCAGCCCAAGTTGTGATAGCAGGTGACGTCGAAGCGGCTCTTGTCGTGGTGCTCGAGCAGCGCCCCGATGAAGTACGACACCGAGTGGCGCACAAAGTCGCCCGACACATAGCCCACCTTCAAGCGCTCGCCGGGCGCCAGCGCCCGCCAGGGCGGGCGCGGTGTGCTCGCGGCCTTGATCTGGCGGCCAAAAGCCTGGTGCGCATCAAAGATCAGCTGCGGGTCTTCGTGCAGGTAGGTCATGCCCAGCAGCAGCGTGGGGTAGATGTCGGCACGCCCCCCCGACAACTCGACCGCGCGGTGGCAATGCGCCAGCGCTTCTTCGAGGCGGCGTGCCTGCATCAGGGTGCTGCCCAGCTGCATCAGCGCATACGGGTCGGGGTCGAGGGCGGTGGCCTGCTCGGCCCAGGGCCGGGCTTCGTCGATGCGCCCGTCGCGCGTGAGCAGGCCTGCCAGCGCGCGCATGACAAGCGCTTGGGGCGGGTTGAGGCCGAGCCACTTTTCATACAGCGTGATGGCGAGCTTGGAGTCGCCCATCGCCCGCAGGCAAAAGCCCAGGTTGAGACATGCCTCGACGTCACTGGTATCCAGCGTCAGCGCCTGGTTGAGCACCTGTGCGGCTTCAGGCCGGCGGCGCGCACGCATCAGCAGCGCGCCGTGGTTGCGCAGCATCACCACGTTGTGCGGCGCCAGGTTGACGGCGCGCGCCTGGGCTTCGACGGCTTCGTCGCTGGGAACGTCGTCGAGAGCGTGTTCGGCGTTGAGCGCGGTGCGCAGCGCCAAGGCCCCGGCCCGGTTGGCATGTGCAGGAGCAAAGTCGGGCGCCAGCGCGAGCGCCTGCTCGTAGAGGCCGAGCGCGCCATCCACATCACCGCGCATCTTGCGCACGATGCCCAGGCTCACCAGCGCTTCGACGTAGCGGGGTTGAAGCTGCAGCGCCTGCTGGTAGGCGGCTTCGGCGCCGTCGATGTCACCTGCGGCCTTGCGTGCGCGGCCCAGCAGGTAATGGGCATGGTGGCGCACGCGCGCGTCTTGCAGCGGGGCCTGCAGCAGCGCCTCAGCCTCGGCGTGGCGGCTGGTGGCCAGTAACTGTTGCACTTCAAACAAACGCACCATCGGGTCGACCGCCGGGCGTTGAAAAAAGAGCGGCGCGGCGGCGCGCACCGGGGTTCGAGTTTTTGCCATGGCCTCAGGTCTTAGAACTCGACCACGCCGCTCAGGTGCAGGCGCGGCGAGCCTTTTTCGGTGGGGCCGGCGTCGCGCAGCGGCCAGCCGAGATCGAGCGCCACGCTGGCATGCTTTTGTGTGCGCAAGCGCAGCCCGAAGCCGGTGCTCAGCAGGCCCGAGCGAAAGTCTTGCTCGGGCAGTGGCGACTTCAACCACACGCCGGCGCCCTCAAAGAAGGCGTGGGCACGCAGGTCAGCGAGCAGGCCCTTGCTGTCGGCCACAAAGTTGGGTGAGCGCAGTTCGAACGACGCCCTCAAGGCGCGGTCACCCGCCGCCGAGGACTCGAGGTAGCCGCGCACGCTGTCCACGCCCCCGGCCACAAACTGCTCGTCGCTGATGAGCGGCTGGCTCGACACCTGGCCTTCAAGCTTGCCAAACAGCACCAGGTCGCGCAGCAGCTTGTGC
>JBBRFR010000476.1:0-2699 GCA_038241485.1 Burkholderiales bacterium | reverse complement strand
GCCGCTGGCGCGCGAAGTGGCCGCGCTGTGAGGGTGGCGCCACTTTTTCACCCCAGCTGAGCGCCGCCCATGGATGCGTGGTGGAGCTACCGGCCGTCTGACCTGCTGATGTTCTCTCCCGCCATCTACTGGCGGCTGTTTGAATCGCTCAACCGGCAAGCTTGGCCGGTTGGGATGGCTCTTTTGGTGGCGGGCATGTTGATCGGTTGGTGGTGGGCGCGCGCCGCCAGTCGCCGCCGCTCAGGTTCAGCGCGGTGGGTGACTCGCACGCAGACCAACCGATCGAGCGATCCAATGCCCTTCCACACCGGTTCAGCGCGAGCCGCGACCGCGCTGATGGCGCTGGCCTGGCTTTGGGTGGCTTGGGCATTTTTCTGGCAACGTTTTGCGCCCATCAACACCGCCGCTGAGGCGTTTGCGTGGATGTTTCTGGGGCAAGCATTCGGGTTTGGGCTGCTGGCGCTCGGCCCGGGCCTTCGCTGGGCCTCGGCGCTCAAGGGACGCACCCGGATCGGCTTGGCCCTCGGCGTCTGGGCCTTGATCGCTCATCCCACGCTGGCCTGGGTGTTCGGCCGCCCAGGAATCCAGGCGGAGTGGCTGGGCCTTGCGCCCGACCCCACCGCCATCGCCGCGCTCGCGCTGTTGCTCCTGCTGGATGCGCCGCGCCCACTGTCGCGCGCACTTTGGCGCGCTTTGTGGATCATGCCCCTGGTGTGGTGCGCCATCACCGCTCTCACCCTTTGGACGCTGGGCGAGGCGCAGGCTTGGGTGGTGTTGGCGCTTGCGGGCGTGGCGCTCGGCGCCCTTGTGCTGGGGCGGCGTTGAAGCCAGCCCTGTGGTGGGTGGGCGCTACAACATTGCCTTAACGATCAACCTGGCGTCCGCCCAGGTGAGCCATTTTTTTTACGAGATGGACGGCCGAGAATCGTCCTCACCTTTTGCGTTTGTTCACTGCGCTTGGCACGGGGGTATTCGCCGAGGCGGGGGTCAAATGCGACAACGGCAGCGCGCCGGCTGCCTTGACCTCGCCCAGGGAGAAGCTGGTGTGCAGGTCTTTGACGTTGGGCAGGTTGAGCAGCACCTCGCGCGCAAACCGGCTGAACTCGGACAGATCAGGACAGACCACCTGCAGCTCGAAGGTGCCCGAGCCGCTGATGTAGTGGCAGCTCACGATCTGCGGAATGTCTCGAATCGCGGCCTCCAGCGAGCGCGTGATTTCGCCATGGTTGCGCTCTGCGTCCAGCCGCACAAAGGCAAGCACGCCAAGGCCCATCTTTTCCCGGTCCAGCTCGGCCCGATAGCCGCGAATGAAGCCGGTGGCTTCCAGTGCGCGCACGCGCCGCCAACAGGGCGCAGCCGACAGGCCGACACGCTGCGCCAGTTCGGCATTGGTCAAGCGGCCATCGCGCTGCAATTCGTTCAGGATGGCCAAGTCGAACCGGTCAAGTGTTTCTGTCATACTCATTTATTAGCAAGAATCGTTCTGAATCATGCGGTTTTACGGCACGAAAAGCAAACACCTGTCGCGGCACGGGTCATACACTGTGCGGCACACTGAATTCGCCTGATCGGCTTCCCGCTCACATGATGCGATCAGCCCACAAGGCGACCCCAAATGCCTGGAGACAACACATGAACGCGCCCCTGCCCGACCACATCCGCCGCGCCCTGGAAACGGTGACGCTGGACGACAAGTATTCGCTCGACCACGGTCGCGCCTTCATGAGTGGCATCCAGGCGCTGGTCAAGCTGCCGATGTTGCAACGCCAGCGCGACGCGGCGGTGGGCAAGAACACGGCCGGTTTCATCAGCGGCTACCGTGGTTCGCCGCTGGGTGGCTACGACCAGGCGTTGCAAAAAGCCGCGCCCCATCTCAAGCAGCAGAACATCGTGTTCCAGCCCGGCGTGAACGAAGAGCTGGCCGCCACCGCGCTCTGGGGCACGCAGCAGCTGGGTTTTGCGCCACCCGACACCAACAAGTTCGACGGCGTGTTCGGCATCTGGTATGGCAAGGGGCCTGGCGTAGACCGCTGCTCCGATGTGTTCAAACACGCCAACATGGCCGGCACCACGCCCTGGGGCGGCGTGATCGCGGTGGCGGGTGACGACCATGTGGCCAAGAGCTCGACCGCCGCCCACCAAAGCGACCACATTTTCAAGGCCTGCGGCCTGCCGGTGTTCTTCCCAACCTCGGTGCAAGACATCCTCGATCTGGGCCTGCACGCTTTTGCCATGAGTCGCTTCAGCGGCGTCTGGGCCGGCATGAAGACGATACAGGAGATCGTCGAATCGAGCGCCACCGCCATGATCGACCCCGAGCGGGTGCAGATCGTGGTGCCCGAGTTCGAGATGCCACCCGGCGGCCTGCACATCCGCTGGCCGGACCACGCGCTGGACCAGGAAGCGCGCCTGATTGACCACAAGTGGTACGCCGCGCTGGCCTACATCCGCGCCAACAAGCTCAACCACAACGTGATCAGCGGCCCGAACGACCGCTTTGGCGTGATCGCCAGCGGCAAGGCTTACAACGACACCCGCCAGGCCCTGCTCGACCTCGGTCTGGACGACGCCACCTGCCAGCGCATCGGCCTGCGCTTGCACAAAGTGGCGGTGGTCTGGCCGCTGGAGGCGCAGACGACGCGTGAATTCGCCACCGGCCTGCGCGAGATTCTGGTGGTGGAAGAAAAGCGTCAGGTCAT
>JBBRFR010000475.1:0-2710 GCA_038241485.1 Burkholderiales bacterium | reverse complement strand
CCCTGGTAGGTGTCACAGCCCAGGCTCTGCAAAAACTGCCGCTGCGCCACCGTTTCCACGCCCTCGGCGATCAACTGAATGCCGAGGTTGCGCCCGAGCGAGACCAACAGCTCCACGATCGCCGCTTCCTTGGTTGAATTGAGCATGTTGGCCACGAACGATTGGTCGATCTTGAGCTGGTCGAGCGGCAGCTGCCGCAGGTAGCTCAGCGACGAAAACCCGGTGCCGAAGTCGTCGAGCGAAAAGCCGATGCCCTGCGCCTTGAGCGCCGACATCTTGGCCACGATGTCGTCCAGGTCGTGAGCCAGCGTGCTCTCGGTGAGCTCGATCTTGAGCCGCGACGGATCGATGCCAGTCTGCGCGACGCAGTCCAGCACCCGGGCCACAAAATCGGCCTGCGAAAACTGCAGCGCGCTCACGTTCACAGCCACCGTGAGGCCCGCCGTTTCTGGCCGCTTGCGCCAGTCCGCCAGTTGCAGGCACGCGGTGCGAAGCACCCAGTCACCCAGGGGCAGCATCAGGCCGGTGCGTTCGGCCAGCGGGATGAATTCGCCCGGCGACACCATGCCGCGCTTCGGGTGCTTCCAGCGCACCAGCGCCTCGGCCCCCGTCACGCGATCGTTCGCCACCTGCGGCTGGTAATGCAACTGCAGTTCGCCACGCACCAGCGCGTCGCGCAGCTCGCCTTCCAGCGTGTTGCGCTCGCGCGCATCGTTCTGGATCACATACACGGCCACGTACACCGTGAACAGGGCCACCAGGGTATTGACCCAGGAGGCCGTGACGCGCACGTTGTCGGGCATGACGAACGAGGTGACCCACCCCACGTTGCTGGCCGCAAAGACGGCGTAGGTCAGCAGGAAGGTCAACGGGATGCCATGGCGAACCCAAACCGGCTCGTCACGGGTGAGCAGGCACGACACCACGCCCAGCCCCAGCAGATATTGGTGAACCGAGCGCGGCACCTGCGCCGACGGGATGTCGAAAAACAGCGCATTGCCCGACACAACGAAGTACAGCACGGCGAGCAAGAGCAGCGAGGCGGCCCGTGTGCGCCCTTGCCATGTCAAGCGGGCACCCACGCCGGACAAGACCACGGTCGCGAGATCGATCGCCACGATGAGCCAGCCGCCACGCAGCGAGAAGTAGACAGCCCACATAAGGCATGTGGCGGCACTGATGCCGCTGCCGAGGAACAGCATGCGGCGCACGCGCCGCAGGTGCGCGTTCGAACCACTGTCAGTCCCTGAGGAAGGCTTTGCTGCGGCAGTAGATTGCATCGAGGCGGGTAGGTAAAAGGCAAGGCTGGTCGTGACCAGACTGAACGAGCCTCGTCATTGCATATCGGCCGTCCGATGCCCGTACTTGAACGACCCGGTGCGTTCGGTGCGGAACTACTTGGCACAACGGCCGGCGGCCGCATCCCACAACAAGAACGGTGCGGCCAGCAGGCCGAGGCCCGACCGGCGGTAGCCCCCTTCGCCGCCACGCAGGCAGTCGGTGTGGGCTGCCGCCGCCACGCCCTGTCGCAGCGCGGCCTGTGCATCGACAGGCGCTGGCGCCAAGCGCTCGTTCGACAGCTCGGCATGCGATTTTTGTCGCACCGCGCATGCAAGGCGCACACCGCAGCAAAAGCGGGGGAAATTCTGCGTAGCGGGACAACCGTCATGGCGCTGGTGGTGGCGATCGGCGCAGGATAATTCGGCACCCAGAAACACCCTCACGCACCCCCACACACACCCACACACCCCCAGGAGCCACCATGACGCAAGCCTTCATCTGCGACGCCATTCGCACCCCCTTCGGCCGCTACGGCGGTGCACTCTCGTCGGTGCGCGCCGACGACCTGGGCGCCATTCCGCTCAAGGCGTTGATGGCGCGCAACCCAAAGGTCGATTGGGCCGCCATCACCGACGTGATCTACGGCTGCGCCAACCAAGCGGGTGAAGACAACCGCAACGTGGCGCGCATGTCGGCGCTGCTGGCCGGCCTGCCGATCGAGCTGCCTGGCGCCACCCTCAACCGCCTCTGCGGCTCGGGCATGGACGCGGTGGGCACCGCCGCCCGCGCCATCAAGGCCGGCGAAGCCCAACTGATGATTGCCGGCGGTGTGGAAAGCATGAGCCGCGCGCCGTTTGTGATGCCCAAAGCCGAGAGTGCCTTCAGCCGCAGCAACGCGGTCTACGACACCACCATCGGCTGGCGCTTCGTCAACCGGCTGATGAAAGAGATGTACGGCGTCGACTCGATGCCCGAGACGGCCGAGAACGTGGCCACCGATTTCAAAATCGAGCGCGAAGCGCAAGACCGCATGGCGCTGGCCTCGCAGCAGAAGGCCGTGGCGGCGCAAAAGAGCGGCTTCTTCGACGCCGAGATCACGCCGGTCGCCATTGCCCAGAAGAAGGGCGACGCCCTCGTCGTCAACCAAGACGAGCACCCGCGTGAAACCAGCCTCGAAGCACTCGCCAGGTTGAAGGGCGTAGTGCGCCCCGACGGCACCGTGACCGCAGGCAACGCCTCCGGCGTGAACGACGGCGCGGTGGCCCTGCTGCTCGCCAGCGACTCGGCTGCCCGCAAACACGGCCTCACACCGCGCGCGCGCATCGTCGGCATGGCCACCGCCGGTGTCGCCCCGCGCATCATGGGCATGGGCCCAGCCCCGGCCACACGCAAGGTGCTGGCGCTCACCGGCCTGAAGCTCGACCAGATC
>JBBRFR010000474.1:0-2721 GCA_038241485.1 Burkholderiales bacterium | reverse complement strand
TGTTGACATTGCAGTTGGCGCCGATCACGGCGCCGGGCAACACCACGCTGAACTGCCAGACCTTGGAGCCGGGGCCGATGTGCGTCGACTGGCAATCTGCCAAGGGGTGCACAAAAGCGGCGGCCGGGGGGGTGGGCGTGGCGGTGGTCTTCATGGACTCCAGTACACCGCAGCGGGGGGGGTGGCGATTCGCTGAAAGCGGGGGGAATCACCGGCTACTTTTGGCATCACCGGCGAACAACCACGCGCCAACCACCATCCGTTCGGGCTGAGGTATCGAAGCCGTGCAGGCTCTGCGCAGGGCTTCGATACCTCAGCCCGAACGGTTTCCTCGGGTCAACCCGAACGGTTGCGGCTACTTCGCCGCCGCGCTGATGCGAATGAAGTCGGCGTAGTCGCGGATGTAGTCCGCGCCGTCGTAGTAGTGCGACGCAAACACCAGCAGCGTGGCATCTGACGAATATTTGTACTGGATGCCCCAGGTCATGGGCGGCAGGTAGATGCCGCGGTCGGGTGAATCGAGCGTGACCTCGACCTTGTGCTCGCCGTCGTCGGCCACCACGGCGCAGCTGCCGCGCACGCAGATCAAAAACTGGTGGCACTGGTGGTGCGCATGCTCGCCACGAATCTCGCGGTTGGGCACGCCAAACACCATGAAATAGCGCTGCGGCGTGAACGGAATCTGGCGCTCAAACTCACCCACGGTGAGGCTGCCGCGCAGGTCGGGCACCACCGGGAAATGATGCACCGTGACACCCTCCACGGCCGTGGCTTCAATGGCCGACCCCTTGCGCGAGACAGGCCCCTGCACCGCGCTGGCCGGGCCTTGCACGGTGTCGACATAACCGACGATGTTGGCCGGGTTGCCCTCGACGATGGCACCGGGCGGCACCGAGCGCATCACCACCGTGCCGGGTCGCACAACCGCCTTGGCGCCGATCACCACGCCGGCCACGATGCAGGCGTTGGCGCCGATCCAGGCACCCTGCTTCACCACCGCGGGCGTTTGGGTACCGCCGGGCGCACCGGCAAAGGCCACATGGGCACCGATGTGCACGTCGCTCTCGATCACGGTGCCACGGCACACGTGGGCGCCGCTCTCGATGACACAGCGCTCGCCGACCGAGGCCAGGGCCTCGATGAACACATGCGGGCCGACGACCGTGCCGCGGCCGACCCGGGCGCTGGCGTCGACCACGCTGAAGCGGTCGCGCTGGGCGGCGTCGTGCGCCGCGTCATTCAGTGAGGCATATTCGGTTTCGGTGATCAGGCTCATGCGCGGCTCCTCTGTGCGTCGGTTCTCAGGCGCATCACTTCAGGCGCGACTGCACGCCGTGGCCCAGCGACCACAAGAGCGCGTTCGATTGCTGGCCGTCGTAGAGCGCATTGACATACGCCACGCGCAGGCCGTAGTGGTCGCCCTCGGAGGCCATCACGTCAAACAGCGAGCGGCGGCCAAGTTGTTGCCATTGCTGCAGGGTGAAATTGCGCACACGGTCGCTGTCTCGCAGCACCTCGACCACGCGGCGAGCGCGGTCGAAGGCGCTCAGGGCCTGCTCGTGCACTTCGGTCATGCGGAACTTGCGCGCTTCGAGTGCGTCGGCCCGCTGCAGCTTGGCAGCGGCGGCGCGCTTTTGCGACGAGTCGACCGCGTGGCCGGCAGGCAGGTTGAACAAGGGCACGTTGACGTTGATGCCGGCCGACCAGTTGGTCGAGTTGCCTGCGCCGCGCACCTGGTTGCCGTTGGCCACCAGATTGACCTGCGGCATGCGGGCTGCGCTCACCGAGCGCGACAAGGCTTCGGCCGCCAGGGCCTGGGCCGCGAGCTGGGCCATGTCGGGTGCGGTTTCGGCCTGGGCCAACACCTCGGGCAACGGTGGCGGCGTCAGCAGCACCGACGACAGGCCTTCGCTGGGCGGCAAGGCATCACCCACAAAGCGGCGCAGCCGGGTTTCGACCTGGCGCACCATGGAGAGGGTTTGCGCCTGCGAGATTTCGGCCTGCTGCAGGTTCTTTTGCGCCTGCACCAGCTCGCTGGTGCGGCCGCGGTCGGCGCGAACGATGGTCTCCAGCGCTTCGACCAGGCAGCTCATCTTGCGGGCGTATTGCTGGTACACGAGCCCCTGCAAGCGGTAGCGGCTGCGCTCGATGGCGAGCGACACGGTTTGCAGCGCCACCTGCTCCTGCGCGTTGATCTCACCCAGGCGAGCCGCTTCGGCCAGGTTCTTGCGCCAGTCGGTCAGCTGCGTGGTGCGGCCGCCGTCAAACAGCGGTGCGCTGAGCGTGATGCCGACCCGGCCTTGTTTGCCGCGGCTTTCTTCCACGTCAGCGACCTTGGTTTCGGTGGTGCCGAGGAAGCCGTTGGCCGACACCTGCGGCCAGTGGCCGGCGCGCGCTTCTTCGACGTCAATCGCGGCGGCTTCGGCCAGCAGTTTCACCGCGCCCAGCGCCTGGCTGCGGCGATGCGCTTCGGTAACCATGTTTTGCAAGTTGGCACGGGCCGCACCGGCGTCGATGGGCATGCCGTTGGCATTGCTGCCGGTGCGCATTTCCACGTTGTCTTCATCGATGCAGCGGGCTTGGGCGCCCAGCATGGCGCAGGCGGCCAGCAAAGCGGCGCAAACGGGCAACAGGCGAAAGGATTGGAATTTCATTGGGAACGCTCCTGAGCATTCCCGCCAGTACACCGCGACCAAGGTCGCGGTGATGGCTCGAAAGCAG
>JBBRFR010000473.1:0-2759 GCA_038241485.1 Burkholderiales bacterium | reverse complement strand
GCTTCAAGGTCTCGCGCGACCCCAAGTTCGTCGAGAAGCTCGAAGACATTGTGGGCCTGTACATGTCCCCGCCCGAGCACGCCCTGGTGCTGTGCTGCGATGAGAAGAGCCAGGTGCAGGCGCTGGACCGCACGCAGCCGGCCCTGGGACTTTGAGGGCTGGCAACCGTCGATCGATGTGCTCTACATGCCGGCCGACCGCGGCCGGGTGCTCACCGCCGCGTGGGGTTGGCAAGGCAACCGCGTGCGTGTCGACGCTGGTGTGCGCCTGAACGGCGGGCCGGCCGAGTCGGTGGCGGCGCAGCTGCCGGTGAAGCGCACGGCCTACCTGGCGGGCACCTGGGCGTTCTAAAGGCTCGGTGCATCATGGCGGCATGCCGCACGACATCGCGTTTCTTCACACCTCGCCGGTTCATGTGCCGACCTTCAAGCAGTTGATGCAAGAGCTGGCGCCTGCCTTGCGCGTGGCGCACAGCAGATCAGCCAGGTTTACCCAGCAGAAACACACGGCCCGCGGGCGGCCGCCTAACATGCCGGCACTGTGATGTGGGAGCCATTGCACATGAACAACCCTGCCGCTGTCTTCTGCGCCGCCGTGACGCTGCAATGCCTGCTGGCCAGCCCTGTGCAGGCTCAGACGACCTTGCGTTGCAAAAACGACCTCGCCCAGGTGGGCGACCGCAAGGCCTCGGTGCTGCAAAAGTGCGGCGAGCCGGTGTTCACGGACTCGTTCTGCAAACCCGTTGAACGGCAGCAATTACCCGGCACCGGCCAGGCGGCAGTGACCGTGAACGTGCAGGCTTGCGAGCAGGTCGACGAATGGACCTACAACCCCGGGCGCGGCCAGTTCATGACGGTGCTTCGCTTCGAGTCGGGGGCGCTGCGCGCCATCACCTACGGTGACCGGGTGAAGTGAGGCCGGGTCGGTCAGGCCTGGGTCTTGGGCGGTTGCGGCCGCATCAAACCCTCTTGGGCGACCGAGGCCACCAGCCGCCCGTCTTGCGTGAAGATGCTGCCGCGGCAAAACCCGCGTGCACCGTGGGCCGCAGGTGAGTCGGTGGCGTAGAGCAGCCACTCGTCCATGCGGAAGTCGTCGTGGAACCACATCGCGTGGTCCAGGCTCACGCCTTGCACGCTGCCGCTCATGAAGCTCAGGCCGTGCGGCAGCAGCGCCGCGTGCAGCAGGCCGAAATCTGATGAATAGGCCAGCATCGCCTGGTGCAGCACCGGGTCATCGGGCAGGCGGTCGGAGGCACGGAACCACGAGTTGTTGAATGGCCCGCGCACCGGCGGGTTGAACGGGTCGAAGGGGTCGCACTGGCGAATGTCGATCGCCGTTTCGGCGTGCAGCACTGCGCGCATGCGCTCGGGCAAACGGTCGATGTGCTTGCGGCGCAATTCATGCACGCTGATCAGGCCGTCGGGTGGTGGCACCTGCGGCATCACGGCTTGGTGCTGCGGGCCTTCTTCTTTCACATGGAAAGAAGCTGCAAAGTTGAAGATCGGCTGGCCGTGTTGAATGGCCACCACCCGCCGCGTGGTGAAGCTGCCGCCGTCGCGGATGCGCTCCACGTCGTAGACGATCTTGGCGGCCTTGTCGCCGGGGCGCAAAAAGTAGGCGTGCAGCGAGTGCACGCTGCGCCCGGGCTCCACGGTGAGTGCCGCCGCCATCAGCGCCTGGCCGAGCACCTGGCCACCAAACACCCGCGGGCTGCCGATGTCGCCGCTGATGCCGCGAAAGAGGTTGTTCTCAAGCTGCTCCACCTGCAGCATCTCGATGAGTTCTTGGACTTGGTTGTTCATGGGCGAAATGATCGCACCAATCGGTGTGGCCCGTACCATCGCGGCTGCCTCAACACGCCCTCCCCACCTTGCCACCCGCAATCCCTGCCCACTTTGCACGCCTCGTCGTGCCTTCGCTGCTGCTGGCCACCACGCTGCCGTCGTGGGCGCAGACCGAGCCCGTGTCGACCTTGCAGGAGTGCGCGGCCATCGGTGCCGCCGCCGACCGCCTGGCCTGCTATGACCGCCTTGCCGGCCGAGCACTGCCCACGCCCGCCCCAGGGGAGACGCCAGCATCCACCACGCAGCTGGCGCCCACGTTCGCCCCGGCTGCGCCGGCCAACGGTGACGAGCCCGACGCCAGCCTGTTGTCCAAGTACTGGGAGCTCGATGCCAAAGACAAGCGCGGCACCTTCAACCTGCTCGGCTATCGCGCCAACTATGTTGCGCCCTTGCACGCCACCAGCCGCATCAACCGCGCGCCGAGTTCGCCCACCCAGTTGGTGGTGAACCAGCCCAACTACCGAAGCGTCGAAGCCAAGTTCCAGGTCTCGCTGCGCACCAAGGTGCTGCAAGACGTGTTGAACACCGGCGGTGACGTCTGGCTGGCGTTCACCCAGCAGGCCATGTGGCAGATCTGGAACGGGCGCGACTCCAAGCCTTTTCGCAACACCGATTACGAGCCTGAGGCGAGCTTCGTGTTGCCCACCAAACCGGGCCTGCGCCGCTTGCCCTGGGGCTGGCAGTGGCGCTTCAGCCAGCTGGCGATCGCGCACCAGTCGAACGGGCAGTCCGACCCGCTGTCGCGCAGCTGGAACCGCATCTACGCCGGGGCCGGCATCGAGCGGGGTGACTTCACGCTCACGGGCCGCATCTCCCAACGCTTCAACGAGAGTTACGGCAGCGACAACAACCCCGACCTGGTGGACTACCGCGGCCGCGGCGAACTGCAGCTGGGCTGGACGCCAGGGGCCTCCA
>JBBRFR010000472.1:0-2768 GCA_038241485.1 Burkholderiales bacterium | reverse complement strand
GGTTGCGACGAGGCCAAGGAAGAGGTCAAGGAACTGGTCGACTTCCTGAAAGACCCGCAGAAATTCCAGAAACTCGGTGGCCGTATTCCGCGTGGCGTGCTGCTCGTCGGCCCCCCCGGCACCGGCAAGACGCTGCTCGCCAAGGCGATTGCTGGCGAAGCCAAGGTGCCGTTCTTCAGCATCTCGGGTTCCGACTTTGTTGAAATGTTCGTCGGCGTGGGCGCGGCCCGCGTGCGAGACATGTTTGAGCAGGCCAAGAAGAGTGCGCCTTGCATCATCTTCGTTGACGAAATCGACGCGGTGGGTCGCCACCGTGGTGCCGGCCTGGGCGGCGGTAACGACGAGCGCGAACAAACGCTGAACCAGATGCTGGTCGAGATGGATGGCTTCGAAACCAACGTCGGCGTGATCGTGATGGCCGCGACCAACCGGCCCGACATCCTTGATCCCGCGCTGCTGCGCCCTGGCCGCTTCGACCGCCAGGTCTATGTGACGCTGCCCGACGTGCGTGGCCGCGAGCAGATTCTCAACGTGCACATGCGCAAGGTGCCGGTGGGTCAAGACATTCGTGCCGACATCCTCGCGCGCGGTACACCCGGGTTTTCGGGTGCCGATCTGGCCAACCTGGTCAATGAAGCTGCCTTGTTTGCCGCACGCCGCAACGGCCGTGTGGTCGACATGATCGACTTCGAGAAGGCCAAGGACAAGATCATGATGGGCCCGGAGCGCAAGTCCATGGCCATGGCCGAAGACGAGCGACGCAACACGGCGTACCACGAGTCCGGCCACGCGCTGGTGGCGCGGTTGATGCCCAAGGCCGACCCGGTGCACAAAGTAACTGTGATCCCCCGTGGCCGCGCACTGGGTGTGACCATGCAGTTGCCCGAAGGTGACCGCTACAGCACCGACAAGATCCGCATGCTGAGCACCATCTCCATCCTGTTCGGTGGCCGCATCGCCGAAGAAGTGTTCATCGGCGAGATGACCACAGGCGCCAGCAACGACTTCGAGCGTGCCACAGCCATCGCCCGCGACATGGTGATGCGCTACGGCATGAGTGAAGCCATGGGCCCGATGGTTTACGCCGAGAACGAAGGAGAGGTGTTCCTGGGCCGTTCGGTCACCAAGACGACCAACATGTCCGAAGAGACCATGCAGCGTGTTGACGTCGAAGTGCGCCGCATCATTGACGAGCAGTACGCCGTGGCACGCCGCCACATCGAAGCCAACAAGGACAAGATGCACGCGATGGCCAAGGCCTTGCTCGAATGGGAGACCATCGACGCCGAGCAGGTCGACGACATCATGCAAGGCCGCCCGCCGCGCCCGCCCAAGGACTGGTCGTCATCTAGCAACAAGCCCGGTGGTGGCTCGGTGCCGCCGGTCAACCCGGACAGCGCCCCGGCTGCGGCCTGAGCTGCTTCACCGGTATCCATAGACAACGGGGCTTCGGCCCCGTTTTCCATTGTTTTCAAGGCCGCGACGCCCATGCTGACCTGGCAGACAACCCGCTTCCAAATCGACCTGAGCCGGCCCCGGGTAATGGGCATTGTCAACATCACCCCCGATTCGTTTTCTGACGGCGGGCGGCACGCCAGCACCCAGGCCGCGCTCGCACATTGCGAGCGGCTGCTGAAAGAGGGGGCCGACATGCTCGACCTGGGCGGCGAATCAAGCCGCCCCGGCGCTGCCCCGCTGCCCGTGGAAGAAGAGCAGGCGCGGGTGCTGCCCGTGCTGAAGGCGGCTTTGTCGCTCGGTGTGCCAGTGTCGATTGACACCTACAAGCCCGAAACCATGCGTGCGGCACTTGACCTGGGTGTGGACATCGTCAACGACATTTACGCGCTGCGATGGCCGGGTGCCCTGGAGGTGGTCGCAGCCCACCCCTCGTGCGGCGTGTGCCTGATGCACATGCAGGGCGAGCCGATGTCGATGCAGCACAAGCCGATCTATGGTGACGTGATCGCCGAGGTCAGTGCGTTTCTGGCGGATCGGGTGCGCGCGTCGCGCGAGGCTGGCGTACAAAGCGCGCGCATCGTGCTCGACCCGGGCATCGGTTTCGGCAAGACCGTCGAACACAATCTCGCCTTGTTGGCCCGGCAGCGCGAGTTGCTGGCGCTGGGTTACCCGTTGCTGGTGGGCTGGTCGCGCAAGAGCAGCCTTGGTGTGGTGACGGGGCGGCGCGTCGGGGAGCGCCTGGTGGCCAGTGTGTCAGCGGCCCTGGCTGCGGCGCACCACGGCGCGCGCGTGCTGCGGGTGCATGACGTCGAGGCCACACTGGACGCCCTCAAGGTGGGCCAGGCTGCCGGGCTGTTTGGGGGCATGCACAATCTCGTTGCGAACCCAAGCAAAAACAACGCGCAACCAAAGCGAGCGACATGAGCAGAACCTATTTCGGTACCGATGGCATTCGAGGCACCGTCGGCCAGGCGCCCATCACGGCAGATTTCATGCTTCGCCTCGGGCACGCCGTGGGCCGCGTGCTCAAGGCCCAGGTGGCGCGGCCCACCGTGCTGATCGGTAAAGACACCCGCATCTCGGGCTACATGATCGAATCGGCGCTCGAGGCCGGGTTTGCGTCGGCCGGGGTCGACGTGTTGCTTACCGGACCGCTGCCGACCCCCGGCGTGGCCTACCTCACGCGTGCGCTGCGGCTTGACCTGGGAGTGGTCATCAGCGCCTCGCACAACGCCTATCCCGACAACGGCATCAAGTTTTTTTCAGCGCGTGGCGAGAAACTGCCCGACGACTGGGAGCGCGAGGTCGAA
>JBBRFR010000471.1:0-2772 GCA_038241485.1 Burkholderiales bacterium | reverse complement strand
ATGCGCGCACGCTGCGACAGCCGCACACTGGTGCGCTTGGAGCGTGCCAGCTTGGTCAGCTCGTCTTTCTGCTCTTCGCTCAACTCAACCACCGGGGCAACTCGCATTTGCTCGCTCCAATTCAAACCAACGTGCAGATTGGAGCGACGGGAATCACTTAAGTTCACTCAAGAACAGAACGATACGCTAGGGGTTGGCGACGAAGGCGAACTTCGCCCGACGAAAAGCCGCACTGGCGATAAAACTGGTGCGTGCTTTCCTGGCGCGAACCCGTCAGCAGCATGACCTTGTAGCAGCCACGCTGCCAGGCCTGGTGGAGTGCATGGCCGACCACAGCCTGGCCGATGCCTCGGCCGCGCAGCGCCTGCTCGGTGACCACGTTTTCGAGCACCGCATACGGTGAGAGCTGGCGGCTGAGGTTGGGGATGACGTTGAGGTAGCAAGTCGCCACCACCGCGCCACTCAGCTCAGCCACGATGAGCTCGAAATGCGGGCTGGCGAGGATGGTGTCGAACACCGCTTGGCTGAGCGCCGGGTCGGCGTCGATGTCATCCGGTTGCAGCTGGCGATACAGCCCGAGCAGGGCTGCAAGGTCGTCGGGGCGGGCCCGACGAACCAGCACACCCGTCACACCTTGCGCCGCTGCTGCCAAGCGAGCAGCTCGCCCACGAAGCCGCGGCGGAAGGCGATCACGCACACCACGAAGATCACGCCGATGATCACCGTGACCCACGAGCCCACACGGTCGGCCAGGAAGTTTTGCAGGCCGATGATGGTGAAGGCGCCGACCACCGGGCCGGCGAAAGTGCCCAAGCCGCCGAGCAGCGTCATCAGGATCACTTCGCCCGAGAGCGACCAGTGCACGTCGGTCAGCGTGGCAAAACCGAGCACCGTGGTCTTGAGCGAGCCGGCCAGGCCCGACAGCGCGGCCGAGAGCACAAAGGCGAGCAGCTTGTAGCGGTCGACGTCGTAGCCCAGCGAGATGGCGCGAGGCTCGTTTTCGCGGATAGCCTTGAGCACCTGCCCAAAGGGCGAGTGCACCACCCGCAGGATGAACAGGAACACCGCCACGAACACGGCCAGCACCAGGTAGTACATGGCGATGTCGTTGCCAAGCGGCAGCAAGCCGAAGAGCTTGCCGCGCGGCACACCTTGCAGGCCGTCTTCACCCCCGGTGAACGGCGCTTGCAGGCAGACGAAATAGACCATCTGCGCCATGGCCAGCGTGATCATCGCGAAGTAGATGCCCTGGCGGCGAATGGCAATCAACCCGACCACCAGCCCGAGGCCCGCTGCGATCACCACGCCTGCGACGATGCCCAGCTCGGGCGACCAGCCGGCGCTGCGCACCAGCCAGCCCGTGCCGTAGGCGGCTGACCCCAGGAAGGCGGCGTGGCCAAACGACAAGAGGCCGGTGTAGCCCAGCAGCAGGTTGAATGCGCAGGCAAAGATGGCGAAGCACAGCGCCTTCATCATGAAGATGGGGTACAGGCCGATGAAGGGCGCGATCGCCAGCACGGCGAGCCCCAGCGCCCAGAGAATGCGCGCGTTGCGGGTTTGGGTCGGCTGGTTCATAGGGCCCTCCGCCGAGCCGCCTCAAGGCGGGCCAACTCCCCCTTGGGGGGGCGCGAACGAATGTGAGCTTGGGGGCGCATTACTTTTCCTTGCCGAACAGGCCGGCGGGGCGAATCATCAAGACGATGGCCATGATCACGAACACCACGATGCTCGACGCTTCGGGGTAGAACACCTTGGTCAAGCCTTCGATCAAGCCAAGCGCCAGGCCAGTGAGGATGGAGCCGAGGATCGAGCCCATGCCACCGATCACCACCACCGCGAACACCACGATGATCAGGTTGCTGCCCATCAGCGGTGTGACCTGGATGATGGGCGCGGCCAGCACCCCGGCGATGGCCGCGAGTGCGGCGCCGCCGGCGTAGGTGAACATCACCATCAGCGGCACATTGATGCCGAAGGCCTGCACCAGCGCGGGGTTCTCGGTGCCGGCGCGCAGGGTGGCGCCCAGGCGCGTCTTCTCGATCAGCACCCAGGTGCCCAGGCAGACGATCAGCGACGCCAGCACCACCCAGGCACGGTAGTTGGGCAGCACCATGAAGCCGAGGTTGGTGGCGCCTTGCAGCGCATCGGGCACGGGGTACGACTGGCCCGACACACCAAACTGCTCGCGGAACAAACCTTCGGCAATCAAAGCCAAACCGAAGGTCAGCAAGAGCCCGTAGATCGGGTCGAGCTTGTAGAGATGGCGCAGCAACGTGCGTTCGATCACCACGCCGAGGGCCCCCACCACCAGCGGGGCCACCACCAGCGCGGCCCAGTAGTTGAGCCCGAACTTCTCCAGGCTCAACCAGGCCACGTAGGCACCGATCATGTAGAGCGCGCCGTGGGCAAAGTTGACGATGCCCAAGAGGCCAAATATCACTGCCAGGCCGAGGCTCAGCATGGCGTAGAACGAGCCGTTGACCAGCCCGAGCATGAGCTGGCCCATGAAGGCCTGGATGGGGATACCGACTATTTCGTTCATGGGCGGTGAGAGGTGATGCCGTTCAGTGGACTCCGTTCGCCCTGAGCCTGTCGAAGGGCTTCGACAGGCTCAGCCCGAACGGAAGACTGCTTACTTCCACAAAGCGCACTTCGACTCGGCTTTGGTCGTCCAAGCCGCTTCACCCTTGAAGGTCTCGGCCACCTTGTAGTAGTCCCACGGTTCGGTCGACTCCTTCGGGGTCTTGACCTGCATCAGGTACATGTCGTGCA
>JBBRFR010000470.1:0-2785 GCA_038241485.1 Burkholderiales bacterium | reverse complement strand
TTCGAGCAAGCCGAGATCGCCCGCATGGGCCTGCCGGCGGCGGTGGGCCTGAACCACCGGCTGGCGCACTTTCAGCACCTGTTTGCCGGCTCGGGTTATGCCGCGGGCTACTACGTCTACCTATGGGCCGAGGTGCTCGATGCCGATGGCTACGACGCCTTCACCGAGGCGGGCAACCCCTTCGACGCGTCGGTGGCGCAGCGCCTGCGGCAGTTCATCTATTCGAGCGGCAACAGCCGCGAGCCGCGCGAGGCTTACCGGGCCTTCCGCGGGCGCGACCCGCTGGTGCAGCCGATGCTGCGCGAGCGCGGCCTGCTCGAAGCCGACGCAGCTCGGTAGGCGGTTTGACCGGCGTGGCGTTAGGCGCCAGTTATGCGCTTGTCAGGCCGCCGGGAAACGTTTGTCCAGCGCACCGAGAAAGTGGCTGAAGTCGATCGGCTTGGTCCAGTAGTCGGTGAAGCCGGCGGCGGTGGCGCGGGCGATGTCGGCCGGCATGGCATTGGCCGACAAGGCGATGCAGTCGATGTGTGCGGTCTGCGGCTGCTGCTTCAACTGGCGCAGCACCTCGAAGCCGTCGATGTCAGGTAGCTGGATGTCGATCAAGACCAGGTCGGGCCGCAGCGTGGCCGCCAGTGCCACGCCGGCCAGCCCGGTGCCGGCCGATTCGAGTGTGAGGCCGGGGCGCATGCGGATCAGCTCTTCGATCAGTAGCACGTTGACCGGGTTGTCTTCGATGTAGAGCAGGCTGCCCTTGCGCGCCGGCGCGACCGGGCGGGCCAGGGTGACAGTGGGCGCGTTGCTGCCCGCCGGCGTCTCGGGTGCGCGTGGCAGGCGCACCGCAAAGGTCGAACCCAGGCCCGGCTGGCTGCTCACGCTCACCTGGCCGCGCATGCGCGTGGTGAGGGCCTTCACCACCGCGAGGCCGATGCCGGTGCCTTCGATGCCTTCACGTTCCAGCCCCAGCCGGTTGAAGGGCTCGAACAGGTGCGACAGCTGCTCTTCGTTCATGCCCCGCCCGGTGTCTTGCACATGGAAGGTGACTTCGCGCTCACTCACCTGGCTGGAAACCGTCACGCTGCCTTGAGGCTTGTTGTATTTGATGGCGTTGCTCAGCAGGTTGATCATCATCTGGCGCAGGCGAATGCGGTCGCCCAGCAGCACGCCATCGACCGCATCTGCCTGGATCGTCACGCCGTGCGCACGCGCCAGTGACTCGACCAACGGCATCGCCTCGCGCAACACCTCGGCCAGCGGCACGGGCTGCAGGTCGAGCTTGAGCTGTTCGCTCTCGAGGCTGGACAGGTCGAGCACGTCTTCAATCAACGCCAGCAGGTGTTCACCGGCCGACTGGATGTGCGCGAGCTTGCTGCGCTGCTGCGGCTGCAGCGCATCTTTGCCGAGCAGCAGCAGCTGCGCGAAGCCCAGCACGGCGTTGAGTGGCGTGCGCAGCTCATGGCTCATGCGCGACAAAAACTCCGACTTGGCCTGGCTCTCGCGCAGTGCCACTTCGCGCTCGCGGCGGCTGACCTCGGCGTTCTTGGCGTCGGTCACGTCCCAGTTGACGCCGATGCGCCGGCTGATGCGGCCATCTGCATCGGGGGCGGGTGTGGAGCGAGAGGCCAGCCAGCGCACCGTGCCGTCGGGCCACACCACACGGAATTCGTACGCGGTGGGGCTGGTGTTGTGGGCCGCCTCGCGCAGCTCCCGCTTGACGGCGTCCACATCGTCGGGGTGTGTCATCGCTAGGCGTTGCACGGCATTGAGCGCCTCGGCCTGCGGCTCCATGCCGCGCAGGCGGAACATGGCCTCGTCCCACTGGGCCTTGCCGGTGGCGACGTCCCACTCCCAAGTGCCCATGCCCACGTTGCGCGCGGCCAGCGCGACGCGCTCGTTGACCTTGCGCAGCGCCGCCTCGGCCAGCACACGCTCAGTGACGTCGAGCGTGATGCCGAAGACCATCATCACGCCGTCTCGCATTTCGCGCCGCGCGCGATTCACCAACCAGCGCACCTCGCCGCTGGGGCGCACGACGCGGCACTCGTGCTCCACCGACATGGTCTCGGCCGAGACCTCGGCGCGTGCCTTCAGCATGGTGCTGCGGTCATCGGGGTGCACGATCTGGTAGATCCACTCGTCGCGGGTCGGGCCACCCAGGTACATGGGGCGCCCGGTGATGCGGAACATCTGCTCGTTCCAGCTGGCGCGCAATTCCTTGGGGTCGCGGCTCCAGACGCCCACGCCGGCGGCGCTCACGGCAATGTCGAGGCGCGTGGCCAGCTCGCTCGCGTGGCGCAACTTTTCGACCTGGCCCGTCACGTCGAGCCCGACACCGATGAACTCGATCGGCGTGCCGTTGTCGTCGCGGTGCACCACACGCCGTGTCAGCACGTAGGCCCAGCTGCCGTCGGCGCGGCGGTAGCGCGCCTCCATGTCAACCGGCTCGGTGGTGTGCAAGGACAGCTCGGCGGTCGCCAGCACCTGGGGCATGTCGTCGGGGTGGATCAGCGAGCGCACCTCTTCCAGCGACAAGCCTTCGGGCCGCGGCGCGACGCCGAGGATGCGGTACGCCTGCTCGTTGTAGAAGAAGCGGTTGAGAGTGAGGTCGTGGCGCCAGATTGCGACTTTGCCCAGCTCGACGGCGATCTTGAGTTGGGCGTTGGCCTTGTTGAAGGCGTCGGCCAGCTGGTAGGCCTCGCTGTCGTCCACCAGCAGCCCGATCGCACGGTCGGGCACACCCGCGCTGGAATGCTTCACCTCCCAGTGCGAGTGCACACGGCGCAGCGTC
>JBBRFR010000469.1:0-2789 GCA_038241485.1 Burkholderiales bacterium | reverse complement strand
AGCCAGTTGGAGAAGGGCGTGCGCCGCGGCCTCTCCGCGGGGGCGATGGATCCGCGCCACCACTCACCGACGGCCAACCTGGGCAACGGCTCGAAATCGCGGCCGCTGTGAGCCGATGCCTCAGCGCAGCAGCGAAGCCTCGAGCCGCGTCACCATGTCGATCAGGCGGGGCCGCACCTCGTTGAGCAGGTAGTCCTTCGACAGGTTGAACGACGGGCCACCGCAGTTGATCGCCATGGGCGGCAGGCCACCGCCCGGCAGGAAGGCGCGGGCGATGCCATTCACGTCGCGCTGCCAGTCACCGAACGAGCAGGTCACGCCCAGCGTGCGGTACTCCTCCAGCGAACGCTCGACGCCGTCGCGGCTGTCGGGCCATGCCACTTCGTCGAGCTCTTGCACACGCTCCATGAAGTCTTCGCGCTCACGCTCTGGAATGGCGGCAAGCCAGGCGCGGCCGATGGCCGAGGTGGCCACCGGGATGCGCGAGCCCACATCGAGGCTCAGCGTGAGGGCGGCCGAGCTGCGGCAGTTCTCCACATAAATCATTGACAGCCGGTCGCGAGTGCCAAGCGACACCATCGAGCGTGTGGCGTCGGCCAGCTCTTGCATCATGGGACGGGCGATCTGGCGCACGTCGAGCCGGGCCAGCATCGCGCTGCCGAGCGACAGCGTGGCCGTGCCCAGGCGGTACTTGCCACTTTCTTCGACTTGGATCAAGTAGCCGAGCTTGGTTAGCGTGGAGGTGAGCCGCGACACGGTTGACTTGGGCAGCTTGCAGCGCTGCGCAATTTCTTGGTTGCCGAGCGCCTTGTCGCCTGAGCGGAAGCACGACAACACCTCCAGCCCGCGCGCGAGCGCGGTCACGAAATGGCGGTCTTCCTTGGTTTTGGGGGTGGGTCGGCCGGCGGGCGCTGCGCGCTCCACTTTGGCGCTTTTGGTGAGTGTGGTCATCTTCTTCCATCAAACCCTGGGGCAGCTCCAAAGTGGAACACAAATCTGCAAACGCGTGATCGTGAGATTCCCCAGCCCGAGCCTGCCCCTGGCCGTCTCTTGCGCAGTAGTTCCCACGAGCGAAGGGGGATTTTCGCTCGGTGAAGTCCACAAGTTGACAGCTCCGGGTGGAGCAGGAACAATTTAGGTATGTTTTTACATGCGGAATATTGTTCCGCAATGCAGCACAAATTGATGTGCTGGGCGTCTACCCCACAGCTTCCAAGAGACCCCATGGACCTGACCTTTACCCCCGCAGAACAAGCCTTTCGCGAAGAAGTGCGCAGCTTTGTCAAAGCCAAGTTGCCCGAGTCGATTCGCCACAAGGTGGTGAACAGCCTGCGCCTCACGCGCGAAGACCATGTGCTGTGGCAAAGCACGCTGCACGAGCGTGGCTGGGGCGGCCCCGGCTGGCCCAAGGAGCACGGCGGCCCGGGTTGGAACGCGGTCGAGCAGTACATCTTTGAAGAAGAGTGCGCCGCCGCCGGTGCGCCGCGCCTGATTGCCTTCGGCATCAAGATGGTGGCGCCGGTGATCATGGCCTTCGGCTCACCCGAGCAGCAACAGCGTTTTTTGCCCGACATCAGCTCGGCGCGCAAATGGTGGTGCCAGGGTTATTCGGAGCCGGGCGCCGGCTCCGACCTCGCGTCGCTCAAGACCCGCGCCGTGCGCGGGGTCGATGCCCAGGGCGACCACTTCATCGTCAACGGCCAGAAAACCTGGACGACCCTCGGCCAATACGCCGACTGGATCTTCTGCCTGGTGCGCACCGACCCGCAGGCCAAGGCGCAGCGTGGCATCAGCTTCCTTCTGATCGACATGAAAACGCCGGGCATTACCGTGCGCCCCATCATCACGCTCGACGGCGCGCATGAAGTGAATGAAGTCTGGCTCGAAGACGTGCGGGTGCCGGCTGAAAACCTCATCGGCGAAGAAAACAAAGGCTGGACCTACGCCAAGTTTTTGCTCGGCCACGAGCGCAGCAACATTGCCGGCATCGGTGTCTCCAAGCGCGAGCTGGGCCGCCTGAAAAGCATTGCCGCGACTGAAAAGAAACGCGGCAAGCCACTGCTCGAAGACCCGCTGTTCTCGGCCAAGGTGGCCCAGGTCGAAGCCGACCTGATCGCGCTGGAGATGACCAACCTGCGTGTGCTGTCAGAAGAGAAAGACAAACGTGCGCCCGGCCCGGCGGCGTCGATCCTCAAGATCAAGGGCACCGAAATCCAGCAGACCATCACCGAGCTGTTGGTGCAGGCGGTGGGGCCGTATGCGCTGCCTTTTGTGCGCGAGACCATCGCCTCCAACTACGAAGGGGATCACATCGGGCCGAGCTACGCGGGCTCGCTGGGCGCTCACTACTGCAACATGCGCAAGCTGTCGATCTTCGGGGGCTCCAACGAGATCCAGAAGAACATCATTTCCCAGCAACTGCTTGGCCTCTGACCAGAAGTAAAAGAGAGACACATCATGGACTTCAGCTTCAGCGAAGAGCAGCAACAACTGCAAGACGCCATCTCCCGCTTTGTGCAGGGCGACTACAGCTTCGAGCGCCGCAAAGGCATCATCGCCAGCCCCGAGGGCTGGAGCAAAGAGGCCTGGCAAGGCCTGGGCGACCTGGGCGTGCTTGCGATGAACGTGCCCGAAGCCCATGGCGGCCTGGGCTACGGCCCGATCGAAACCCTGCTGGCCATGCAATCGGTCGGCCCCGCGCTCTTGTGCGAGCCGCTGCTTGAGAGCGCCGTCATCGCCACCGCGCTGGTGCGCGACTTCGGCAGCGGCGAACAGCAGGGTGAGCTGTT
>JBBRFR010000468.1:0-2813 GCA_038241485.1 Burkholderiales bacterium | reverse complement strand
CACCTTCGCGCACCTGCACCAGCGCGTCCATGGCGTCGGCGCGCATGGCGCGGTTGGAGAGTGTTTCTGCCGCCGCTTGCAAGGCCTTCAAGATCGGCACGCCGGCCCCTGCCAGCATGGCCAGCGTGCCGGAAAAGCGCGCCGCGTTGTAGCCACGCGCGAGCTTGCCGATCAGCGGCAGCGTCAGAAAACTGGCGTCGAACTGTTCGCGAAAAACCTCGTTGCGAAGCATCAGTTTCAACCCCACGCCCGCACCGATCAGCGCCAGCAGCATCAGCCAGCCGTAGTTGCGCACGAAGGCGCTGATGGCCAGCATGGCGACCGTGAGGCCGGGCAGGGCGCGCTTGGAGTTGGTGAACACCGAGGCCACCTGCGGCACCACGTAGGTGACGAGAAAGATCACGATCACCACCGCGATCAGCGACACGATGGCCGGGTAGAGCGTGGCACCGATCAGCTTGGACTGCAGCGCCTGGCGCTCTTCCAGGTCATCGGCCAGGCGTTCGAGCACGGTGCCGAGCGCGCCGCTTTGCTCACCTGCGGCCACCACGGCGCGGTACACGTCGTCGAACTCGCGCGGGGCGCTGCCAAGCGCGCGTGCAAACGACGAGCCGGCGTTGACTTCGCTGCGCAGGTGCGCCACCAGCTCACGTTGGCGTTGGTCTTCGGCTTCTTCGCTGAGGGCGGTGAGGGCACGCTCAAGTGGCAGGCCCGAGCCGACCAGGCCAGCGAGCTGGCGCGTCCAGACCGTGAGGCCGGTGGAGTTGAAAACACGGCGCGACATGCGCAGGCCACCCTTGGCCTGCGTGCCGGCCGAAGCGACCTGCGTCACATCGAGCGGCACCAGCGATTGCGCACGCAGCTGCGCACGCGCGGCTTTCAGGTTCTCGGCTTCGAGCAGGCCGGTGGTGGTTTTACCTGCGGCGTTGAGCGCCTCGAATTTGTACGCCGGCATATGACTACCCCTCGGCCGTGGAGTACCCCGGCCGATCCCAAGAGGGGATCGAGCCCGGCTTGGGGCGGCCCGGCGCTCGGGCTCTCACGCTTGTGACCGTCATGGCTACTCGCGGGTGACCCGCATCACTTCTTCAGGGGAAGTCACGCCTTCTGCCACGAGCCGCTCACCGTCTTCACGCATCGGGCGCATGCCGTTGGCTTCGGCGGCCACGAAGATCTGCGACTCGGAGGCGCGGGCGTGGATCAGGCCACGCACCTTGTCGTCGACCACCATCAGCTCGTACACACCGGTGCGGCCTTTGTAGCCGCTCTGGCCGCACTCGCTGCAGCCCACAGGGTGCCAGCGGCCGCGTGCGTCTTGTTTCTTGCAATGCACGCACAGCTTGCGCACCAGGCGCTGCGCCAACACACCCAGCAGGCTGGAGCTGAGCAAGAAGGGCTCGATGCCCATGTCGATCATCCGCGTGACGGTGCTGGGCGCATCGTTGGTGTGCACGGTGGCCAGCACCAAGTGGCCGGTGAGCGAGGCTTGCACCGCGATCTGCGCGGTTTCGTAATCGCGAATTTCACCGATCATGATCACGTCGGGGTCTTGCCGCAGGATGGCGCGCAAGGCTTTCGCGAAGGTGAGGTCGATTTTCGGGTTGACCTGGGTCTGGCCGATGCCGCCCAGCTCGTATTCGACCGGGTCTTCAACCGTCAGCACGTTGGTGGAGCTGGTGTCGATGCGCCCGAGCGAGGCGTAGAGCGTGGTGGTTTTGCCCGAGCCGGTCGGGCCTGTCACGAGCACGATGCCGTGCGGCTGCTGCACCAGCTTGTCGAAGCGTTGAAGCGTGTCGCCGCCCATGCCCAGGCCTTCGAGCGTGAACTTCGATTCGCCTTTGTCGAGCAGACGCAGCACGGCACGTTCGCCGTGTGACGAGGCCAGCGTGGACACACGCACATCAACCGCCCGACCGCCGATGCGCAGCGAGATGCGGCCGTCTTGCGGCAAGCGCTTCTCGGAGATGTCGAGCTCGGCCATGATCTTCAGGCGCGAGATCAGCGCGGCGTGCAAGGCCTTGTTGGGCTGCACCACTTCGCGCAGCGTGCCGTCGACACGGAAGCGCACCGAGCTCGAACGTTCGTAGGGCTCGATGTGGATGTCGCTCGCGCCGTCTTTTGCCGCTTGCGTGAGCAAGGCGTTGAGCATGCGGATGATGGGCGCGTCGTTCGCTGCTTCCAGCAAGTCTTCGACTGCTGGCAGGTCTTGCATCATCCGGCTCAGGTCGACCTTGCTTTCGACTTCGCCGATCACGGTGGCCGCGCTCGACTCGCCGCCCGCGTAAGCCACCGCGATGCGGTTGCCCAGCGTAGAGGCCGACTCGCGCTCAAGCGAATCGATCTGGTACAGGCGCAGCACCTCGCTCAGCGCCGGTAGCGACACCGTTTCGGGTGCCCACAGCACCAGCCGCTCGCCGTCGTCTTCGAGCAGCAGGTTGTGCGCCTTGGCGTAGGCGTAGGGCAGGGGGTGGCGTGAACCCATGGTCAGTCCTTCTTGGCGGGTGCCAGGGTGGACGTTTCTCCTCCGGGAGTGGGAGCCGAGGCCGGCCGCTGTGGCGAGACGACCGGGGCTTCGTTGACCCGGGTCATGAAGTTGGGGTTGGGCTGGTTGTCTCGTTGAAGCGCGCGAATCTGGTCGTAGCGGTCCATGCTCAGGGCGTTGGCCGCTTCCTGGGTGCGGATCACCACCGGGCGCAGGAACACCATCAGGTTGCTCTTGGTTCGGGTGCGGTTGTCGCTGCGGAACAGGCCGCCGATATGCGGCCGGCGAGCGTGTCGGCGGCCTCGCGCTCTAAGCTGTCGACGTCGTAGAG
>JBBRFR010000467.1:0-2814 GCA_038241485.1 Burkholderiales bacterium | reverse complement strand
CCGTAAGATTGCCCATGGCACCCGCAATGCGCGCGTCAACATGGCAATGACGCTCGACCAGGCACACGCGGCCATCCGCGCCGGCATGGAGATCGCCGACTCGATGGTCGGCAACCTCGTCGCCTGCGCTGGCATTGGCGTGGGCTCGCATGAGAGTGCCGCGCTGGTGTTGTCGGCCCTGACGGGCGAACCTCTTCAGAACATGGTGCTCTCGCCCACCATGACACCCGAAGACGCCACGCGCGTGATGATGGTGCTGCAAGCAGCACAGTCGCGGCATCGTGAGCTGAGCGACCCGGTCGAGGTGCTGGCCGCCTGCGGCGGCTTCGAGATCGCGATGATGGTGGGCGTGTTGCTGGTGGCCTCCAGCAAACGCCGCTTCATCATGATCGACGGCATGCCGGCCTGCGCCGCGCTGATGGTGGCCTCGCGCATCGCCCCCACCGTCACCGACTATTGCGTGTTCTGCCGCAGCCACGGCCACCCTGGTTTGTCGACGACGATTGGGCTGTTCAAGACACTGGCCTTGCTGGAGCTGGGCATGGAGAGCACCGACGGCACCGGGGCCACGCTGGCCTTCCCGTTGGTGCTGAGTGCGGCGGCGCTTCTCACCGAAGTAGCGGAAGGCGAAGAAGCCGGCCCGTCTCAGCCCGCCGACATGACCCCGCCCGATGCAGGGTCACCCTGACCCCGACGCCGCTCAGCGCGAAGTATTGGGGTTGACCTGACCGGGGCGCGGAAGTCGCGTGCCAGGGCCAGGGCTGGTTGCACCAACGGGCCGTTGAACCGTAGCCGGCACCGGCGCGGGAGGCGGTGCCGGCTCGATAGACACCCGGGGCAAGGCCCCGGTGGCCGGTGCGGGCAAGGCCGGGATCTCGAGAACGAACGCCGCGCCGCCTTGGGCCGCGCCGATGGATGCGCTGCGCAGGCTCACGTTTTGCAGCACCAACTGGTCTTCGACACGAGCGCCCGCGGTGAAGGCCCGCGCCGGTTTGCCGTCGATCGAGATCAAGGCCACCCCGGGCGCCGAGCCATCGGCGTCAGCCTTGGCGGCCATCACGCCCAACAGGCGAAAACGGCTGCTCATCTGCGGCGCCAAGGCAACCGCGGACACGGGCTCGGCACCGAGCAAACCGGAGAGGTCACCCCGCAGTTGCACGGCATCGTTCGCCACCACCGCGTGAGGCGGGACGGGATCGGCGCGCACGAACATGCGCATGCCCCAGAACACGGTCGCGATGGCCACCAAAGCCCAAATCACGAAAGCTGACAATCGAGCAATCATTGGACGATTATGATTCAACGCCTCAACGTTCAGCCATCCGTGCAAGTCATGAACCCTCACGCCCAGCTTCACGTACCTCGCCGCAACCGCGGCTTCACCCTCATCGAACTGATGGTGGTGCTGGTGATCATCGGGGTATTGGCCGCGCTGATCGCCCCCAACGTGCTCGACCGCGCCGACGATGCCCGCGTGACCGCCGCGCGTACCGATGTCAACAACATCATGCAAGCGCTCAAGCTGTACCGGCTCGACAACCAACGCTACCCGTCCGGCGAGCAAGGCCTGCAAGCACTGGTGGCCAAACCCACCACCGGCATCATTCCCCCCAACTGGAAGCCCTATGTGCCCAAACTCCAGAACGATCCCTGGGGCCGGCCATACCAGTACGCCAACCCCGGCGTGAAAGGCGAGATCGATGTGTACAGCTTTGGTGCCGACGGCCAGGTGGGCGGCGAAGGCAAAGACGCTGAAATCGGCTCCTGGCAGTAAACCCGGCCGGGCGCCGGGCCTCCCCAAGGCCGGCTGCGCCACCTTGGGCGGCAGCGCCGGGCCGAGGGCCCAAGCGTGGGGGCGGTCATCCGTCAGGGGTTTCACCCTGATCGAGCTGCTGGTGGTGGTGAGCCTGATCGCCATCGCCTCCGGACTGATGAGCCTGGCGCTTCGAGACCCCGCGGGTACCCAGCTCGAAAACGAAGCCGCGCGCCTGGTGGCGCTGCTCGAATCGGCACGCGCCGAATCGCGCGCTTCGGGCATGGTGGTGCGTTGGGAACCGCACTCAGCCGACGCCGCCGAGCCGGGTTTTGAGTTTGTGGGCCTCACCAACGCCAAAGATTTCCCCAGCCACTGGCTGGGCACCGGCGTGTCGGCCGAGATCGTCGGCGCACGTTCCGTGATGCTCGGGCCCGAGCCGTTGATCACGCCGCAGCGCATCGTGCTGCGGCTCGAAGACCAGCGCCTCGCAGTCGGCACCGACGGCCTGGGGCCGTTTGCCGTGGTCGACACCGAGAACCCCACCCCGCCATGACAGCCCGCCGCAACCGTCGTTTCCAAGGGTTCACGCTGATCGAGGTGATGGTGGCGCTGGCCATCGTCGCCGTCACGCTGGGCGCGGGCATGAAGGCGGCAGGAGCGCTGTCTGACAACGCGCAGCGCATCCTCGAAGTCACCTCGGCCCAGTGGTGCGCCGAGAACGAGCTGACCGAGCTCAAGTTGACCAAGTTCTTCCAGGTGCCCACCGAGATCGAGTTCAGCTGTGAACAGTTCGGCGTGTCGTACCAGGGCAAGCTGATTTCTCGCCGCACGCCCAACCCGAACTTTCTGCGTGCCGACGCGCAAATCTTCAACGAAGAAGGGCGCCCCGTGCTGACCCTGTCGACGGTCCTGGGCCGCTGAGCATGCACAGGCATCCCCACACCCGGCAACGCGGCTTCACGCTGGTTGAGGTGCTGGTCGCCATGATGATCATGGCCATCCTCGCAGCCATGGCCTGGCAAGGGGTCGATGGCATCGTGCGCACCCGCGCGGCGAGC
>JBBRFR010000466.1:0-2826 GCA_038241485.1 Burkholderiales bacterium | reverse complement strand
CGAGGCGCATGCGGTCTTCGCGCAGCTTCAGGCCACGGCCCAGATTCAGCGTGGACGGTGAGCCTCAGGCCGGGTGTGCCAGATCGCGGATGTGGGTGGGGCCGGCGCGGCGCTCGATCTCGGCGAGCAGCGGCTTGTTCCAGCCCATCGAGAACAGGGCTTCGGCGGTGACGAACATCGGGCCGACCAGCAGGCCCACGATGTCGTCGACAAACGCGGGCTTGCGGCCCTCGTAGTAGTGGCCGATGAACTGGATCGCCCAACCGATGGCAAACATGCCCAGGCCCCAGCTCAGCCAGCTCGCCACGCTGCCGCCCGAGACGGCGTGAGCCAGCGCGATCAGCACGCCGGTGGCGGCGGTGACGGCAAAGCCCAGGGTGAGTGGGCCGCGCCGGCTCAGGTACCAGGCGGCGGCCAGGCAGAACGCCACCCAGCCGGCGGTGAGGTCGAGCCCCGGCAGGTTGAGGTGCAGGCGGGCCAGCAAGACGCCGGCGCCGAACACGATCATCGGCACGCCGACGAAGTGGGTGACGATGTTGCGCCGGTCGCGGTGGAAGGTGGCGTATTGGGCGAGCAGCTCCAACGTGGTGCGTTGTTGGGTCATGTTTGTCTCCACACGAATCGATGACCATGATTCTGAGCCGTTGAGGCCCGCATGACCATGGTATTTCCACAGGCCCTAGGATCAACGCCCTGGAGGTAGAGATGACTGGGTTCACCGAGGAAAACCACACGGCTGGCAACGACTGGTCGCACTGGCTGGGCCAGGGCGCGCGCGGTGCCGTTTTTTTGAGGCCCGATCTGACCGGGCTGCGAGCCAGCCCGCGGGTGCTGGCATTGCTGATCTTCTTGCTGGTGGGTCTGGGGGTGCTGCTCCAGCGTGTGGGCATCGCTGGCCCGGTGCTCTTTTACTGGCAGGCGATTGCCAGTGGCTGGCTGACCACCGTGTTGCTGCTGTGGGCCTGCTGGCTGGTGACGCGCTCGCGCGCCGGCGAGCCCGGCACGGCCACGCTGTTTGGTGTGCTGCTTTTGCAGCAGATCATCATCCTGGCGCCGCTGTGGAGCCTTTACCTGCTGCTGCCGCGCCTGCCGGGGTTGGCCCCGCCGACCCTCGCCTGGTTGCAGTGGGCCGTGCCCTTCGTTCTGGTGGGCTGGGTGTCGCTGGCCGGTGCGGTGCTGCTGGTGCGCCAGGCCGCGCAAGGCGGCGTGCGCGCGACGGTGCTGCTGGTCTTCATGCTTGCTGCCGCAATCGACATCTTGGTCCCGCCGATGCAGTTCTGGTACGCCGACGACAGTGCAGAGCGCATCGAGGCCCTGAAAGAAAGACGCCTGCCTTTCACGCAAGAGATGCTGGAGAAGCAATCGGGCGTGCTGATTGAAGGCCTCAATGCCTTGCAGCCGCAGCGGCCCGGCGTGGTTGATCTTTACGCGATCACCTTCGCGCCTTACGCGCAGGAGAACGTCTTTCGACGCGAGAGCAAGCTGGTATCGGATGTGATGCGCAGCCGCTTCGATGCCGAGGGTCATACCTTGCAGCTGATCAACCATGTCGAGACAGCCGGTGAGTTGCCGTGGGCCACCGGCCTCAACCTGCAGCGCGCCATCCACCGCGCTGCGGCCCAGATGGACCGCGACGAAGACATCCTCTTCATCCACCTCACGTCGCACGGCGCCCAAGACGGCAAGCTCTCAGCCAGTTTCTCCCCGCTCGAGGTCGATCCCGTCACGCCTGCACAGCTGCGTGCCTGGCTCGACGAAGCGGACGTGCGCTTCCGCGTGATCTCTATTTCAGCCTGCTACTCGGGCGCGTGGATTGCAGCGCTGGCCGAGCCCGGCACGCTGGTGATGACGGCGGCCGATGCCGAGCACACCTCGTATGGCTGTGGCCGCAAATCTGAGCTCACCTTCTTCGGCCGCGCGATGTACGACGAGCAGCTGCGCCGCACCCGCTCGTTCGAGGTGGCCCATGCTGCAGCGCGCAAGGTGATCGACCAGCGAGAGAAGGAGGCCGGCAAGACCGACGGCTACTCCAACCCGCAGATCGCCGTGGGCGAGGCGGTGCGCCCGCGGCTCGCGGCCCTGGCGGCCCGGCTGGATGCCTCGGCCCCTTAGCCTCCCTACAATCGAGCCCCTCTCGCCCCACCCACCGGTAAGACACGCATGAGCATCAAGAGCGACAAGTGGATCCGCCGCATGGCCGAACAGCACGGCATGATCGAGCCCTTCGAGCCGGGCCAGGTGCGCCACTCGGCCGATGGCAACAAGATCGTGAGCTACGGCACCAGCAGCTACGGCTACGACATCCGCTGCGCGCCCGAGTTCAAGGTGTTCACCAACATCTACAGCACCGTGGTCGACCCGAAGAATTTCGACGAAAAGAGCTTCGTCGACATGAACTCTGATGTGTGCGTGATCCCGCCCAACAGCTTTGCGCTGGCGCGCACGATGGAGTACTTTCGCATCCCGCGCAACGTGCTCACCATCTGCCTGGGCAAGAGCACCTACGCGCGCTGCGGGATCATCGTCAACGTGACGCCGTTCGAGCCCGAGTGGGAAGGTTACGTGACGCTGGAGTTCAGCAACACCACGCCGCTGCCGGCCAAGATCTACGCGGGTGAAGGCTGCGCCCAGGTGCTTTTCTTCGAGAGCGATGAAGTCTGCGAAACCAGCTACAAGGACCGCAGCGGCAAATACCAGGGCCAAAAAGGCGTCACGTTGCCCAGGGCCTGACAGGCTGTAGAAATAGCCCCTCAGGCCCGGATGAGTGCGCCGTCCACGCTGATGCGTTCTCTTTCATGTTCCGATCAGGCGCTCGCGCCGTTCGTC
>JBBRFR010000465.1:0-2842 GCA_038241485.1 Burkholderiales bacterium | reverse complement strand
CTTCATCGCCGAGTAGCCCGCGCTTCTTCAATGCTGCGCATTGCCCCCTAGAACCAAAGTGAGCGCCCCTTAGGTCGCGGGGGTCCGCCTGGTATGTCGCTGCCTACACTGGGTTGCAGCTCGTGCGGTACACGACACGAGCGCACACATCACCAGGAGAGGCCCCCATGAGATTCATTGCCCGTTGTTTGTTCGCCCTGTTGTGGGCGGCCAGCTTGAGCGCCGTACAAGCGCAAGTGACCCAACAGCCCCAGACCTTCACGCCCTTGCCGACGGCGATCAACCCACTCGACCCCCGGTAGACGCCGATCCAGCGCGACGAGGTGCGGCGCGTCAACATCGTGAACCAGCTCGACTTCCTGGACCGTGATGTCGCCAAGCGCGTATGCCTGCCCTCGCCACCCACCTCGGCGGCCGACATCGACCCGCACCGCTCGCTGATCGTGCACGACCGCGACACGCTGGAAGCGCGCGATTTCTCGCTCAAGCGCACCATGGATCAGCTCGCGTCGCAAGTGTCTGCAGTGGTGCCTGGCACCACCGGCGCTTCGATCTTCCGGCAGTTCTGGGACGCACAAAACCCGGCTTCGCTCGCCTTGACCGCGGGCGCGCGCTGCAGCGACAACGGGGGCAGCCTGAACGGCTTCCCCCAGGTCTGCCGCCCCCGCAACCGGCCTGCCGGGCTTCCGCCCGGTGGTGCACGTGGACCACTACAGCGCCACCGGCGTCAGCGGGATCTACGGTGCCTCGGGCAGCGGCCAGATCCGCACCAACCAGTTCGGCGTCCTCACGCCGGGCAGCCGCTGGATGCTGAAAGAGTTCAAGACCGTGCTCGACTGCGGCAGCTCACCGTGCAAATTCGAAGTGACGCCGATCCCGGTGAAGGTGAGCCCGTGGGGCGAACTGTGGAACGAGGACGTGGCGAACTCACCCGTCCATCCGCTGCAGCCGCTCGCGCAGGCCTTCCAGAACAACACGGTGGCGCAGACCCCCCCCTTGCTCGGCAACACAGCGTTGATGCGATTCGGCTACGCGGTCTCGTTGCCACACAACGCACCGCAGAGCTTTTCGCAAGAACCGTCTTCTTCGGCAGGCTCGCCCTCGTCGCAGGGCACCTTTGCGGTGTGGCACGACCGGTACCTCACGCAACTCAACAGCGCTGCCGGGCCGGTGAATGTGTTTCGTAGCAACCTGGTGGCAGGCGCCGCAATGCATGGGCTGACGGCCGCCCAGCTCACCAACCGCGCCACGGCCCAGAGCTGCGCTGGTTGCCACCAACCCGGCAACTTCGGCTTGCTGGCGCTCAACAGCATTGGCCCGAGCACCACCCCGAACGGTGCGGTCGTGACCAGCTGGCCCGATTCGCTCAGCGCAAACCGCGGGTTCGTGCACGTCGAAACCTTTCCGGCGCCGCTGGTGGAGCTGAGCGGAGCGGCGTTCCCGAGCAATCAAGGCCACGCCCTGTCGCCTGCGCTGCACGAGGTGTTCTTGCCCGATCGCCGCAACTTCTTGGTCAACCAGCTGAACGCCATCACCTGCCCTTGCACGAGTCGGTTTTCGCCCCTGGCGGCCTCGGCGCGCGAAACTGCATTGGCACGCCAGGACGCGCTGCTCGACAGCTTCGTGCCGCAAGCCACGCTGTGGCAAAGCCTGCTCTCGGAGCGCCTGGCCAAGACCCGTAGCCTGCCGCTGGAGGAATCGTTGAAACTCGACGCGCAGCGTGTGACCCTCAGTGCCCAGCAAGAGCGTGCGCTGTCCAGGCTGCGCTCAGAACTGAGCTTGCCCTCCACCACCATCAGCCCACGCCCTCAGCCGCTGACACTGGCCGCCACCCGTCAGGCGGCGGGCCAGCTCGCACTGGAGCGTGATCTGCGGCAAAGAGAACTGCTGGGCATCCTGGAACAAGAGCCCGCGCGTCGCACGACCACGGGGTCGTTCAGGGTGCACTGAACGAAGCGGCGCGACGGCGGTGTTTACGCCGCCGTCGGCGTCACCGACCAGCGGCGCTGCACTTCGCCAGCGCCGTTGACGCTCTCGAGGTGCACACCAAATCCCCACAAGCGGGCCACGTGCTTCAGCACCTCGTTGGCGCCATCGTGCAACGGCCGGTCGTTGTGCTGCGCGTGACGCAAGGTCAATGAACGGTCACCGCGCAGGTTGACGCTCCAGACTTGGATGTTGGGCTCACGCGCGCCCAAGTCGTATTGGTGCGACAAGGCTTCGCGCACACGCCGGTAGCCGCTTTCGTCATGGATGGCGGCCACTTCGAGTTCTTCTTCTTTTTCGTCGTCGAGGATGGAGAAGAGTCGGAACTCGCGCATCAGGTTGGGGCTGAGGTACTGGCCGATGAAGCTCTCGTCTTTGAAGTTGCGCATCGCGTGGTCGATGGTCTCCAACCAGTCTTTGCCGGCGATGTCAGGGAACCAGAGGCGGTCTTCTTCGGTCGGGTTTTCACAGATGCGCTTGATGTCGGTGTACATCGCAAAACCCAGCGCATACGGGTTGATGCCGCTGTAGCCGCGGTCGCCCACACGCGGCTGGTAGACCACGTTGGTGTGCGACTTGAGCCACTCAATCATCATGCCGTCGGTCAGGTAGCCGTCGTCGTACATGGTGTTGAGCAGCTTGTGGTGCCAGAAGGTGGCCCAGCCTTCGTTCATCACCTGGGTCTGGCGCTGCGGGTAGAAATACTGCGCCACCTTGCGCACGATGCGCACGATCTCGCGCTGCCAGGGCTCCAAGAGCGGTGCGTTTTTCTCGATGAAATAGAGCAGGTTTTCTTGGGGCTCTTCGGGGAATCGGCGCGCCTCGGCGGCCTCGTCGAGCTTGTCTGCACGCCGGG
>JBBRFR010000464.1:0-2847 GCA_038241485.1 Burkholderiales bacterium | reverse complement strand
CGCCGGCTCCTCCGGTGTGGCCCTGGCCAAGGCGCTGAAGGAGCAGGGCGTCAACTTCGAGTGTTTCGAGATCGGCTCGCGAATCGGCGGCATGTGGCGCTACGAAAACGACAACGGCTTGTCGTCGGCCTACCGCAGCTTACGCCAAGCAGTTGCGCGGCGACATTCAGCGCCAGAAGGCGTCGTAACCCGTTTTCAGGATCAGCGCCGACACCACGGCAATGAAGACCCAGCGCACAAACCCCGCGCCGTGTTTCAGCGCCAGGCGCGTGCCGAGCAGGCTACCGATCACGTTGGCCACCGCCATCACCGCCGCGATGTGCCACCACACGTGGCCGGTGAGGGCAAACAAGGTGAGCGCCGAGAGGTTGGTGGCGGTGTTGAGCAGCTTGGCGCTGGCGCTCGCGTGCAAAAAGTCGTAGCCGAGCAGGCGCACGAACAAAAAGACGAAGAAGCTGCCGGTGCCCGGGCCGAAAAACCCGTCATAGAACCCGATCAGCAGACCGATGGCGCTGGCCACCAAGGCCTCGTCGCGGCCGCTGAAACGCGGCACGTGGTGGCGGCCCAGGTCTTTGCGCGCCAGGGTGTAGGCCAGCACCGCCAGCAGCACCAGTGGCAGGGCGCGGCGCAAGCCTTGGGGGCTCGCCAGCGTGACCGTCCAGGCGCCGGCGAAGCTGCCCGCCAGCGCCGCCGCAGCGGCGGGCAACAGGGCCGCCCAGCGCAGGGTCACGCGTCTGGCGAACTGCGCCGTGGCCCAGGCCGTGCCCCAAACAGCGGCGCCCTTGTTGGTGCCAAACAGGGTGGCCGGCGCCGCGTTGGGAAACACGCTGAACAAGGCAGGCACCAAGATCAGGCCGCCCCCGCCCACGATCGCGTCGACGAAGCCGGCAAACAGCGAAGCGAGGGTGACGGTGATCAGATCCAAGGAGGGTGCGCCCCAAAAACACAAGGGGCGCCAGGTTTCCCTGACGCCCCTGCATGATGTCATCGGCACGTGTGCTTCTTGGGCACCGGCCTCTGTTGCAGCCCGCGAGTTTTGTACTGTGGCCGCCTTGTCTATGTCTCCTCAGACCCCCGCCAGTGCCCAGCAGATTTCGCTGCCAGCTGCGAGTGGGCGGACTTTAGGGCGGTGCTTTCATGCACACACTAGGGGTTTTCACGCGCCAACTTGGGGCTGGCCGCGGACGGAAGCACCAACTTCACCTCAGTGCCCAATGTTGGGGAACTGGACACGGCCACGCTGCCGCCATGCAGCTCGACGATGCGCTTGACGATGGCCAGGCCCAGGCCCTTGCCGCCCTCGCCGGTGGCGGGGGCCACCGTTTGGCGGGCCTGGTAGAAGCGGTCAAAGAGGTGGGGCAAGTCGGCCTCGGCGATGCCCGGGCCGGTGTCGCGCACCCACACCACCACCTCGGCGCCCCGCTCTTCGGCCTGCACCGTGATGCGGCAGCTACTGCCGCAGAACTTGAGCGCGTTGTCGACCAGGTTGGCCACCGCGCGCTCGAACAACTCAACATCGACCTCAGCCACCACCGGGTGCTCGCCGTCGTGCAAAGCCACCAGCGCCACACCACGCTGGGCGGCCCGCTCGGCAAAACGTGCGGCGATGTCGGCCAGCAGCTCGTGCAAGTCAACCTGCTCGCGGCGCAACTGGAACGCCGGCTCGTCGAGCGTGGCCAGGTCGCCGAGCGACTGCACCATGCGCGCCGCGTTGCGGGTGTTGCGCAAGGCCACCTCGGCCAGGCGGTGGTCGTCTTCGCGCGCTGCATCGCCGGCCCAGCGCGCTTGCAGTGTCTCCAGGCAGGCGGTGGTGGCGGTCAGCGGTGAGCGCAGGTCGTGTGACAGGTTGCTCACCGCTTCGCGGCGGAAGTGGTCGAGCCGGCGCAGCGCGTCCCACTGTTTGCGCAAGGTGGCCAGCATGGCGGCGAAGGCCTGGGTGAGCTGGCCAAACTCGTCGCGCGTGGCGGCGGGCAGCAGCGGCTGGGCGTGCGCTGCACCTTCTTGCAGCCCTTTTTCAGACAGCGCCGCCACCGCCAGTGTGAGGCGCCTCAGCGGCCGGGTGACCGAGGCGATCACCAGCGCGGCCAGCACCGTGGTGAGCGCCATGATGGCCGCAATGAGCCCCAGCGCCGGCTGCGCAAAGCTCGATCGCAAGGCCTGCCAGCGGCTGGCCGGCAGGCCTTCTTTGTGGCACACGAGGTAAAGGTAGCCGGCCACCGGCTCGCCGGAGCGAATGACGCGCCGGCCCACCGGCCGGGCGGTGACGATGGCGTCGGCGTCCATGCGCTCGGGGTCGTCGCCCATCACATAGGCCGCGCCCGGCTTGGTGGCAGCGTCGCGCACCGGGCCCATCGCCACCTTGAAGCCCGGTGGCAGCTGCACCGAGCCGGTGCTCGCAAGCACCGTGCCTTCGTGGTCGAGCAGGTAGAGCTGGGTGTCGGGCTCGAACAGCACCAGGTTTTTCAGGAAGACGTTGAAGTCTTCGGGGTAACGCTCGTGCATCTCGAACAGGTTGTCGTAGGTCGCCACCACCCGGCCCAGAAAAGCCGAGGCCCGCTGGTAGGTGGTTTCGTGTTCGAAGCGCTGGAAGGCGAACACGACGGTGGCAAGCACCGCCAGGGCGGTGACAAGGCCGGTGGCAAAGATCGTCAGCGCGATCTTGAGGCGAACACTCATCTGGCGATGGCGGCGAACGAAGCGCAGGGCCGAGCGCCGGGCCGCTCCCAAGCCGGCCCCCGCCAGCCGCGAGACGCGGCTGGCACTCGGGCCGTCCATGCCCGCGCAGGCGGGCATGGAGCCGCGGCCTTCGTTCCCCTCGGGGGATCGCTCAACGTACTCTTTGGGCGA
>JBBRFR010000463.1:0-2864 GCA_038241485.1 Burkholderiales bacterium | reverse complement strand
CTTGTGCGCCGGGTCGCCGAGGATCTGCCACAGGCCTTGAGCATCTTGCTTGGCCCAGTGCTGAGCCAGCCACGCCGCGCGGTCGGCCGGCAGCAGCGGGTTGGTCTTGCGCAGGCGCATCGCCACGGCGTCCACACTCTTGTAGGGGCGTATCTCGACCGGCTGCTTCAGCTCGTCGAGCCACGCCGTGTAGCGCTTGGGCGCGAGCGTGGGCGTGGTGGCCGGTTGGCCGAAACCTTCTAGGTTGACCAAGCGACGAATGCGCTCAGGCCGCACGCCGCCGTAAAGCATCACCACGTTGCCGCCCAAGCTGTGGCCCACCAGGTCAATTTGCGTCACCCCGGCAAAGGGCTTCAACGTGGCGTCAACGATGGCATCGAGGTCGCCCAGGTAGTCGGCAAGCCAGTAGCTGTCTTCTTGAGGGGTGTCGGTGAGGCCGAAGCCGCGCCAGTCGGGGGCCACCACGTAGCGGTCATCGGCCAAAGCATCGACCACAAACTGGAACGACGCGCCCACGTCCATCCAGCCATGCACCATCACCAGCGGCGGGCGCTCGGGCGTCACCAGGCTGGCATCACCCCAATGGCGCAGGTGGTACTGGAGGCCACGAACAGGGATGAATTCGCTGCGGCTCTCGCGCCGCACGACGTAGGGGTTGTCACTCATGCGATCGATGATAGGGCGCGGTGTGGCAACGCGCTGTCGATGGCGAGACACCTCGCCGCGGCGAGATTTCAGAACAATTCAGGTCATTTTCAGGACGCCGGTGAACACCTGCGCCGACAGTGCACGCCACGGTCAAACGAGGGAGCCGCATCATCACCACCCGATTTTTTGTTCGCGCTGCGGCTCTGGCTTTGGCCGCCTGCCTGTTGGCCGTGCTGCTGCCGGCATCCCCACCTGCGCCAAGCGCCGAGGCAGTGGCAGCCACCCACGCTTCGGTGGTGCAATCTGCGGAAAAGTTGGCAGTCTCCTCTATGCTTAGGGCGTCGGGATACGCGATCGCCAAAGACAAGCTGGACTGATCCGGCCCGACCAGCCAGGGAGGCGAACTTGTTGCCACAAAGAGCAACCCGCAGTCTGAACCTCGGTGTGACGGGGCATCGTTTGAATCGCATTTCACAGCGCCAGCTCGACCGCTTGACGCCGCAGGTTCGGCCATTTTTGGCGCAGATTGCGGCGTCTGCGCGCACGCCCGCGCTCACCTTGATCTCAGGCCTGGCCGAAGGGGCTGATCGCCATGTGGCACAGCTGGCCCTCGACGCCGGTTATGCCTTGCACGCCGTGCTGCCCTTTGCGCGCCACACCTACCTGCACGATTTCACCGGCGCCGCCTCGCGCCAGCAGTTCAGCGAACTGTTGGCGCGAGCCGAGCGCGTGACCGAGCTGCAGGGCCGCCCTGGTTTTGCAGCCCAGGCCTACGGCCGTGCCGGCCACGCCTTGCTCGATGAGTCTGACGTGTTGCTGGCGGTGTGGGACGGCCAGCCCGCACAAGGCGCCGGCGGCACCGCCGAGGTCGTGAATGAAGCCTGCCGGCGGCGCATGCCGGTGATCCATGTGTCGACCCAGCCGCGAACCTCGCCGGTGCTGATCTGGCAACTCCAAGGCAGCGCCAGCCGCGGCCGCAGCGCGTATGAAGCCGCACCATCGCGCCCCTGCGGCCCGGCCCAGGTGGCGGCGATGGTGTCGCATGTGTTGAGGGCTGGGTGATGAGCAAGGTCACGCCGATTCGGCCGCCAAGTGGTGCCGGGACTGAGCCCAACTCCGTTGGCCTTGGGGCCGCACCCGGCGGCGCTGGGCCCACCTACGGCGGCACTGGGGCCGCGCCCGCCGGAACTGGGCCCGCCTCCGGTGGCACTGGTTCCGCCCACGCCGGCACTGAGCCCGCGCCCGGTGGCACTGAGCCCCCCCGCGGTGGCACCGAGCCCACCCGCGGTGGCACTGTGCCCACCTACGTTGGCACTGATCTCACCCACGGTGGCACTGGCCCCACCTCCGTTCGTCCTGAGCCTGTCGAAGGGCCCGCGCACCACACCGCGCCACCCAGCGCCCCCCGCTACTGGGCCTTCCTGAGCTACAGCCACCACGACAAGGCCGTGGCCAAGCGCCTGCAACGCCAGCTCGAAACCTACCGCGTCCCACGCCGCCTGATCGGCCGCGAAACCACGGTGGGCACGGTGCCACCCCGCGTGACCCCCGTGTTCCGCGACCGCGACGAGCTGCACGCCGGCGCCGACCTCAAGTCCAGCGTGCAAGACGCCCTGTCGCGCAGCCGCTGGTTGATCGTGGTGTGCACACCTGACTCGGCCCGCTCACCCTGGGTCAACCGCGAGATCATCGAGTTCAAGAAGCTGCGCGGCGAGCGCCATGTGCTCGCGCTGATCGCAAGAGGCGAGCCCTTTGCGAGCAGCATGCCAGGGCGTGAGGCCGAAGAGTGCTTCCCACCCGCGCTGCGGCGGGCGCTGAACGAACAAGGCCTGCCAGAAGGCGAGCCGCTGGAGCCGATTGCCGCCGACATGCGCAGCGAAGGCGACGGCCCGCACCGCGCCATGTTGAAGCTGGCGGCCGGCATGCTCGGCGTGAGCTTTGACGATTTGGTGCGGCGCGATCTCCAGCGGCGTGTGCGCTGGTTGTCGGCGTTGGCCGGTGCGTCGGTGCTGGGTGTGGTGGTGTTTGCCTACATGGCCGTGATGGCGGTGCAGGCGCGCAATGAGGCGCAGCACCAGCGTGTGCAGGCTGAGGGCTTGATCGAATTCATGCTCGGGGATTTGCGCAAGAAACTGGAGCCGGTGGGGCGGCTGGAGGTGCTGGATTCGGTGGGTGAGAAGGCGCTGGCGTATTACGGGGCGCAGGAGTCGGGGAAG
>JBBRFR010000462.1:0-2866 GCA_038241485.1 Burkholderiales bacterium | reverse complement strand
CTGGTGGAAGAGCGCTTCAATGCGATTCGCAGTGGCATGGACGCGGCCGAGGTGCGCGCGCAGCTGGGCCGCGCGTCAGACCAGTACGTGGTCGGTTGGCACGAAAAGCAGACCGTCTGGGCCTACCGCTACGAAACCCCGTTCTGCCAGTGGTTCCAGGTGGGCATTAACACGCAGGGCAAAGTGGTGGACACTGCCTATGGCCCCGACCCGCTGTGCACCGTGGGCAAGATCGACCACTCCGATTGACACCCCCGATGACCATCAAGCTCTACGGCATAAGCAACTGCGACAGCGTCAAAAAAGCGCGCACATGGCTGGCCGAACGCCGAGCCGACGTGGTCTGGCACGACTTCAAGAAACAGGGCGTGCCCGAGCCGCAACTCGACCGCTGGCTCAAGGCCGTGGGTTGGGAGAAGCTGGTGAATCGCCAAGGCACGACGTGGCGCAAGCTGCCTGACGACAACAAGGCCGCGGTGGTCAACGCCACCTCAGCCCGCACCCTGATGTTGAGCCAGCACAGCGTCATCAAACGCCCGGTGGTCGAGTGGCCCAGTGGCCAAGTCACCGTGGGCTTTTCAGACGCGTTGTTCGAACGGCATCTGGGCTGAAGCTCAGTCCGGCACCTTCAGATCGAAGTTGGCTTCCGCGGCCGGCTGGCCGTTGATCAGCAGCTCGATGCGGTGCACACCTGCGTGGTAGCGGCGGGTGGTGATGGGTTTGAGCGAATGTTTCTTGAGCAGCTCGCGCTCTTCACCCGCAGCCAGCTCCAGCACCCAGCCCTTGAACACCTTGGCCGAGGTGTCACCGCTCGCCTTGACGTGGTGAACCGCGTAGTCGATGGCCAGGCGCTGCACGCTCTGGGCCGTGGAGCGGACGTGGGCCTGCAATTGCAGTGAGTCACCCACCGTGGCCCGGTGTGAAGACAGAGCCAGCGACGCCCGGCCTTCGAGGCGCTCGCCAACACCCCACGCGCCCATCACACCCGCGTGCCCACGTTTCACCAGCGTGCGGCTCGCGTGTTTGAGCAGCGCTTGGCGTTGCGGTGACGCGCCCGGCAGGTGTTCGTGCAGCCAGGCTTCGACCACGTGCGGGTGGTCTTTGGCGATGTCGTTCAGGTGGTTGGCCACGCTGCGCCGCACATAAGGGCTGGCGTCGTCCATCAACTTGAGCAACAAGGGCAGGGTGGGCGAGGGGTCGACGACCAGCGGCTTGAGCACCATGCCCCAGGGCAGGCGCGGGCGGCTGCCTTCGCTGACCAGGCGGCGCACATGCGGGCTCGCATCGCTGGCCCAGCGGTGCAGGTGCGCAAAGCTGAGCTCGGGCGCGCGCAGGATGAACGGTCGGATCGCCCACTCGGCCGTGAAGCGCTGCGTCATGGCGTGCAACGCCTGCAGCGCGCGCGGCGTGTCGGCGTGGCCGTGGCGTGCCACGTACTCGGTGAGCGGCCACACGGCCCAGCCGGCCAGGCCGTCGTCGCGAGCGCCGGTCGGGCCGTCGAGCGTTTCGTCGACCAGTGTGTCGATGGTGGCCAGCGAGCGCTCCATCACGCCGGCTGTTGCGCTGAAGTCGCCCGGCAGTGTGCTCTCAAGCGCGTTGCAGATGTGCCATGAGCGCGCCTTCAGCTCCAGTGCGTTGAGCCCGGCGTGGGCCAGCACCTTGAAGCGCTCGCTGTTGAACTCAGGCGAGGCGCGCTGCAGGTGACGGCCGATCTCTGCCACCACCTGCGCGTTCAGCAGGTTCTTGAACGGCTCCGCCATCGCGCCTTATGCCGCCAGCAACTGCCGCAGCACGAAGGGCAAGATGCCGCCGTGCTTGTAGTAGTCGACCTCGATCGGCGTGTCGATTCGCAGCGTGACGCGCACTTCGCGCGTGGTGCCGTCTTTGCACTTGATCACCAGCGTGGCGTCTTGCTGCGGCTTGAGTTCGGTGCCGAGCAGCACGCCGAACTCTTCTTCGCCCGTGAGGCCCAGTGTCTGCCACGAGTCGCTGCCCTTGAACTGCAGCGGCAGCACGCCCATGCCGACCAGGTTGGCGCGGTGGATGCGCTCGTAGCTGCGTGCCACGACCGCCTTGATGCCCAGCAGCGCCGTGCCCTTGGCCGCCCAGTCTCGCGAAGACCCGGTGCCGTACTCTTCACCCGCAAAGACGATGGTCGGTATGTTGGCCGCCATGTACTTCATCGCCGCGTCGTAGATGAACATCTTTTCGCCGCTGGGCTGGAACAGCGTCACGCCGCCTTCTTCGCGGCTGCCGTCGGCGTCGGCCGGGATCATCAGGTTCTTGATGCGCACGTTGGCGAAGGTGCCGCGCACCATCACGTCGTGGTTGCCGCGGCGTGAGCCGTATGAGTTGAAGTCGGCCTTGTGCACGTTGTGCTCTTTGAGCCACTGGCCGGCGGGCGATTGCTCCTTGATCAAGCCAGCCGGGGAGATGTGGTCGGTGGTGATCGAGTCGCCGAACAAGGCCATGGCGCGCGCGCCCTTCACACCCGAGTCGGCCAGGCCGGGCTCCATGTGGAAGTTGTCGAAGAAGGGCGGCTTGGCGATGTAGGTGCTTTGGGGCCAGGTGTAGGTTTCGCCCTTCACACCCTCGATGTTTTCCCACAGCTTGCCGGGCTTGGTTTTGACCTGTGCGTAATTGGCGCGGAAGGCCGGGCCGTTCATCGCGAACTTCATCAGCTTGTAGATCTCGTCGCTGCTCGGCCAGATGTCGCCGAGGTAGATGTCGCGGCCGTGTCTGCCTTTGCCCACCGGCTCGGTCATCAGGTCCATGTTGGCGTTGCCGGCGATGGCGTAGGCGACCACCAGCGGCGGCGAGGCCAAAAAGTTCGCCTTCAGGTTGGGGTGGATGCGCGCTTCGAAGT
>JBBRFR010000461.1:0-2866 GCA_038241485.1 Burkholderiales bacterium | reverse complement strand
TCAGCGGTGACAACATTTCTTCTTCCATGGCCACAAATCGTGGCATGGCTTCATCCAGGATGGCTTGACCGGCAGGCGTCAGCGTCAGGTTCTGCTGGCGCCGATCGGACTCGCCCGCGTGGCGCGCGATCAGGCCCAGCTTGGCGATGTGGTTGACGGCCCGGCTCAGCGTGTTTTTTGGGAACGCGGTCGAGGCGGCGATCTCGCTGGCGGTCACGCCGTCGGCCAGGCCCAGGCTGTACAGGATCACAAACTCGGCCCGTGACAGGCCGAAACGCTCCACGACCCAACCGTAGAGCGGCGTGTTGTAGCGCAGGCCCAGGTAGTTGAAGCGCGCGGCGAATCCGCAGGGGTTGCGCCACAGGCGCGCGTGTGTGAACGCGTCCAGCCGGTGGCGCCCGAGCATCTCGGCTCCGGTGCCCGCTTCGGGCCCACCCGGGAGGTCTGTGGCAAATGGCGAATTTGGTTCCAAAATGAACAGTAATGGCGTTTCAGGTTCGCATACTATCAAATTTTTTCACCGCTGCAAACCGCAATTGCGCATCATATTTCGCTCTGCACCACGGTGGTTCACGCATCAGGAGCGTGCGCCGGATCGGTGCATGCAAAAAAGCAAAATTAGTTCCAAAAGGTATTGACGGGAAGAAAGCCGGGGCTTAAATTCGTTCCCGCAAGGCTCGCGGCATGCGCGGGACCAAACCTCAACAGGAGATTCACCATGCGTTCTTTCTTGACAGGCGTGTTGTGCGCCACCGCACTGCTGTCGTCCGCGGTCGCCCAGACCTTGACGATCGGAGTACGTGGTGGCCCCGACTCGATCGACCCGCACTTCACGGCCACCGGCACCCACGCCGAATCACTCAAACACGTGTTCGACACGCTGGTGTGGTCCGGCGACGGGCTCGAGCTCGAGCCCCGCCTGGCCGAGAGCTGGAAGGCGATCAACGACACGACCTGGGAGTTCAAGCTGCGCAAAGGCGTGAAGTTCCACGACGGTTCGGACTTCACCGCCGCCGACGTCAAGTTCTCGATCGAGCGCATCCCGATGGTGGCCGGCCCGAACCCGACCACGATCTACGTGCGCCGAGTCAAGGAAACAAAAATCATCGACCCGCACACCTTGCACGTCATCACTGACGGCGCGGCACCGACCTTGCCGAACGACTTCATCCGCCTGTTCATCGTATCAGCGAAGGCCGCCGCAGGCCTGACCAAGGACACCGCCAACGAGGCCTTCAACACCGGCAAGGCGGCGGTAGGCACCGGCCCCTACAAATACGTGTCGTGGCAGCCCAAGGGCGACCTGGTGCTGGACCGCTTCGACGGCTATTGGGGCCCGAAGGAGCCCTGGGCGCGCCACGTGCGCAAGGAGATTGCGAACGACGCCGCGCGTGTGGCCCAGCTCAAGGCCGGCCAGCTCGACCTGATCACCCGCGTGCCAGCCACCGACGTGGCCACGCTCAAGCGCGACCCAAAGATCAACGTGCAGACGATCGACACGGTATACGTGTTCAACGTCGAACTCGACATGCGCGACAAGCTGCAAAACGCCAGCAACAAGGACGGCTCGCCGCTGACCAAGAACCCGTTGCTCGACCTGCGCGTGCGCCAGGCGATCGATCTGGCGATCGACCGCAAGGCATTGGCAGAGTATGCGATGGAAGGGCTGGGCAAGCCTTCGAGCCAGATGGTGACGCCGTCGATCTTCGGCTACAACAAGTCGCTGCCCGAGCTCAAGTACGACCCGGCTGCGGCGAAGAAACTGCTGGCAGACGCCGGTTATCCGAACGGCTTCAAGATCCAGTTCTCGTTCACCAAGGACCGTCTGCCGGGTGACACCCAGGTCGGCACCTCGATCGCGCAGATGCTTGCGGCCGTTGGTATTGATGCCACGCCCAACGCACAACCGGCGGCGGTGTTCTTCCCGGCCCGCACCCGTGGCGAATTTTCGATGTCGATGTCCGGCTGGGGCACGTTGACCGGCGAGGCGCACTACACGCTGTCGTCGCTGGCGCACTCCAACGACAAGGACAAGAAGATGGGCGCGTTCAACGTGCTGGGTTACAACAACCCCGAGATGGACAAGCTGCTGCAGGCCGCCGCCATCGAGATGGACGTCGCCAAACGCCGCAAGTACCTCGAAGACGCCAACGCGCTGGTCGACAAGGACAAGCAGCGCCTGCCGATCGTCGCCGTGGGCTCGGCCTGGGCCATGCAAAAGGGCAAGGTCACGATCACGCCGCGCGTCGACGAAGACACGCTGGCGATGAACATCAAGCCGGCCAAGTAAGCCCATGGCCGATATCGCGATTGGCCTGCACGGCGGTTGCGGCGCGCTGGCGCACGATCTGCAAAGCGCTGCCGACTGGGCCGAGAGCCGCCAGCACATGGCCAACGCCCTGCGCGCCGGCTGGTCCATCCTGCGTAGCGGTGGTTCCGCACTCGACGCGGTGCAGGCCACCGTGGTCGTGATGGAAGACAGCGCGCATTTCAATGCCGGCCACGGCGCAGCGTTGACCGAAGCGGCCGAGCACGAACTCGACGCCTCGATCATGGACGGCGCCTCGTTGGCAGCCGGCGCTGTCTGCACCGTGCGCCGCACGCGCAACCCGGTGAAGGCCGCGCGCGCCGTGCTCGACTCGGGCCGCGCGGTGCTGCTCTGCGGTACGGCGGCGGACACCTTCGCGGAGTTGCAAGGCCTGGAGATGGTGCCCAACAGCTACTTCACCACGCAGCGGCGCATCGATGCCTTGCGCGCATTGCAGGCGAAGGAGGCGGCGGGTTCTTTCATCCCGGCATCCGAAGCCGAAAAACATGGCACCGTGGGCGCCGTGGCGCGCGATGCCAACGGCCACCTGGCGGCGGC
>JBBRFR010000460.1:0-2875 GCA_038241485.1 Burkholderiales bacterium | reverse complement strand
GCCAACTTCGTGAACGCGCAGACCACGGTTGCCGCGGCGGCGGCGCTGCGCCAGTCGTTGCGCGACGAAGAGGGTGTGCTCGCTGATGCGCGAGTACTCGGTGCCACCGAAGTCAAGGTGCAAGGCGACCTGGTGTTGGGCCAGGCCTGGGATCTGACGAATGCGGACTGGCGCGCAGGCGACCAGCCCGGTACGCTGACGCTGCGTGCGCAAGGCAACCTGAGCGTGCGCCAGTCGCTGGGCTCGCCCAACGACAACATCATGGCCGGTGACACCTGGAGCCTGCGTCTGGCCTCTGGTGCCGACCTTGCTGCCGCGAACCCGCTGGCCGTGTTGGCGTTGGCGCAACTGCCGGCGGCCAGCGGCTCGCTCACGCTGGATGGCGCCAACGCCAAGCTGCGCACCGGCACCGGCCGCATCGACATCGCCGCGGGGCGAGACGTGCGCATCGACAACGTGGCCGCGAGCATCTACACCGCCGGCCGCATCGGCGCCACCGACACCGAGGCCAACGGCAACAACCGCTGGGCCGTGGGCGGCGGCGGCATTTCGATCCAGTCGGGTGGCGATCTCGCAGGCGCGCAGAGCGCTGCGGGTGACCTGTGGGTCAACGAGTGGTTGCGTCGGCCGGCTCGCCTGCCGCTGACCGCAGGCTCGGGGCAACCCTCGTTCACGGCGCTGGGGCAACCGACCGACTGGTGGAGCTACCGGCCTCGCTTCCAGCAGGGCGTTGGCACACTGGCGGGCGGTGACATCGACATTGCAACCGGCGGCAGCATGAGCCATGTCGCGGCCATGCTGCCGACCAGCGGGCGCACCTACCGCGACGCCACAGGTGCGCGCCAGGTCGACGTGCAAGGCGGCGGCAACCTGAATGTGCGTGTAGGCGAAGACGTGATCGGCAGTTCGTTCCTGGTGGGCCGGGGCGCAGGGCGTGTGGAAGCGGCCGGCGACGTGGGTGCCGAACGCTCGACGCAGCTGTACCTGATGGGGGTGAGCAGTGGTGCGGTGCCCGAAGCATCGCGCATTGCCCTGATCGCGGGCGGCTCGGTGGCGCTGCAAAGCATCGGCAACCCCACCGCAATGAAGTTGCTGTTGAAAGACACCACCTCGACCGTTCCCGGCACGGGGCCGAGCTTTGCGACCTCGGGCGCGCTGCGAGCGTCGTCGTTCTATACCTATTCCTCCAACAGCGAGGCGGGGCTGTTCGCCAAAGACGGCGACCTGTCTTACCAGGGCTCGTTTCAGCGGAACTGGCGCACCTACACCACGGTGGCCAACGGCCCGACACTCGCCGACACCGTCAACTACGCGGCGGCGTTCCCGGCGAGCTTGTCGATGGTGGCATTCCACGGCAACCTGTCAGGCGACCCGGCGGGCAAGAGCATCACCAGCTTTCCGTCTGCCACCGCCACGATCAGGCTTCTTGCCGGCGAATCGGTCAGTAACGTGAATGTGTACGCCTCGGATCGCGACCCCGCCACGGTGCTCACGCCAAACACCTCTTTCAGCGACCTCTTCGACACCGACGCGCTGACCTACAACAACGTGCATTCCGCCGGCAGGCAGATGAATGCGGAGAGGGCGTTGCGTGCACTGGGAAGTGCGGCCCGGCTGACGTCACGCAACATCGACTCGCCCTTCGCCTTTGAGGTTCAGGCGCTGGAGGGCAGCGTGTTGCGCCCCACGCTCAACTTCACGGCCGCCTCGCGCATTCGTGCCGGAGACGACATCATCGGCACGAACTTGACGCTGCAAAACCTGTTGCGCAGCGACGTGACCGAAGTGCGCGCCGATACCGGCGACTTCCGCACCCTGGGCGGTGCGGGCAGCGGCTCCAGCATCGAAATCCGAGGCCCTGGCCAACTGCTGTTGCAGGCCGGGCGCAACATCGACCTGGGGGCTGCTCAAGTCATTCCCACATCGGGAACTTCGGCGGATTCTCTTGGAGGGGTGGTGGCGACGGGCAACTTCGCCAACTCAACGCTGCCGGCCACCAGCGCACGCATCACGATGGTGGCCGGTGTGGCGGGCGCTGTGAATCTGGCCGGCATGGACGCGGCACACGCAGAGATCGTCGCACTCAACAAGGCCTCCAACGACATCATCGACTTGTACCGCTTGTTGGGGACCGAGCCTGACGAGCGTGTGCTGGGGGCCACAGGCGTGGCCGCGCTGGCGCAAATCGACCCGCAAAAGTACGGGCGTTTTGTGGGCTTGGATCAAACGACCCCGCGTGCGCTCATCGCTTACCAAAACACCTTGCGGTCTGGAGCGCTGCCACTGGGCCCGACGGCCGACAGCACAGCCGCAGCGAGCCTTTACCGCCTGCTGAATGCGGAAACCGATCTCGGCAAGCTGCAAGCCGCGGGCTCGTTGGACAACTTGGCCGCAGCGCCCGGGGGCGCGGCCTACCGTGGGTATGTCGACCTGGCGCAGCGGTACCAGCGCCTTTTCGCCGACTACGTGCAGCGCAGAAGCGAGGGCGCGTTGCCCACAGGGGTGACGCCGATCGTGCTCTCGAATGCACTGGCCCAGGTGGTGGCCGAAGTGGCACGGCCTGACGACGTCAAGGGCGGCAGCATCTTCAGCTACAACACCTCGATCCAGACCAGCGGCGGAAGCGGCATTGACCTGTGGGCTCCGCGCGGCAACATCGTCGTGGGTCTGACCACGCCTCCCCCGGGCAGGACGGTTGGCGTGCTCACCACCGCGGGTGGCGCAATCAACGCTGTGTTGACGGGAGACTTCAATGTGAACCAGGGCAAGGTGATCACCGCCCAGGGTGGCAACATCATGCTGTTCTCGTCGCAAGGCAGCATCGATGCCGGCCGCGGCGCAAAAACGTCGCAATCCACACCCCCACCCGTGCGCA
>JBBRFR010000459.1:0-2883 GCA_038241485.1 Burkholderiales bacterium | reverse complement strand
GCCGAGCTGTTCTTCGCCAACACCTTCAGCTACCGCCAGCGCCGCCAGATGGCCGAGCACGCCTACCAGCAAACGCGCCAGATGCTGCGCGAACGCCTGCTCACGCTCACGCCAGTGCTGGAACGCCACGGCATCGCGCTGGACCGCACCGCGCTCAATGACCACCGCCGCCACCTGTTAGCGCCTCTGCCATCGCGCCGCCAGCGGCCGTCTACCCCAGCGGTCGAGCAGCTTCACGCCGCGCTCGACGAATTGCAGCAGCGCCTGCCAACGATCAACCAGCAGGCACCCGCATGACCCGCAAAGCCCCGCGCCGTACCGCCGAGCGTATTCTGGAAGTGACGCTGGCGCTGTTCAACCGCTTTGGCGAGCCCAACGTATCGACCACGCTGATCTCTGCCGAGCTCGGCATCAGCCCCGGCAATCTGTATTACCACTACCCAGCCAAAGACGAGCTGATCAACTCCCTCTTTGAGCGCTACGAACGCGCGCTCTATGAGCTGCTGCAAGCGGCAGACGGCGTGCGCAATGTAGAAGACGCCTGGTTCTTTCTGCACTCGCAGTTCGAGATCATTTGGCAGTACCGCTTTCTGTACCGCGACCTCAACGACCTGCTGTCCAAAAACCGCCTGTTGGAGACCCGGTTTCAGGGTGTTCTCAAAAGCAAAACGCGCGCGGTGCGAGCGCTGCTCTCAAGCATGAGCCACAGCGGCGCGGTGGACATCGACTCGCGCGAAGTCGAGCCAACCGCCAATTGCATGGTCGTGGTGTTGACCTACTGGCTGAGTTTTGAGTACGTGCGCGACCCGCGCCGCGCGCTGGAGCCCGAGAACGCCGAGGCAGCGCTGCTGCGAGGCGCCGAGCATGTGCTCAACCTCCTCGCGCCCTACTTGGAGGCGGCCCAGCGCGCGCACCTGGTGCAGCTCACCGGCGCCTACCGCGCGCCAGACTGAGCGGCAGTCGGCGCCGCCAGCATCAAGCAGGTGAAGCCGAAAGCCCGTCAACCGCCTGAAACATCGCTTGGCGTGCCTGCGTGACGATCTGGGCGCGCCAGTCATCTGTATCGACATAGAACGCATCGCGTATCTGCTGCTTGATGGCTTGGCGCTGCTCGGCTGGCGCCTCGGGGTGCAGATGCAGCCAGTGGTCGGCCCGCAGCGCTGCCATCACATCTGTCCAGGGCTGGGTGCCGTATTCCATGGCGATGCCGGTGTACTCGGCCTGCGGGCACTCGTCGAACACCGAACACCACATCAGCCCGGTGAGCAAAGCCGAGCTTGATGAGCCGTCGTAAATCGAGGTCACTGGCGTCTGTCCGCCGCCGCCCCACCAAGCGCGGGCGCGGGCCAGCGCGGTGGCGTCGTTGCGGTTGGCAAAGATGCGCTCGCCCAACCCGCTCGGGCCGAGGCCCGTGTGCAGGTCGATCCAGGCGATCTGGCGGGCGCTGCGGCCGTGTTGGCGCAGCACCCGGCGCAAGGTGGTGTTGCTCCAGGTCGGCTCGGTACCGCCGAAGAACAAACCGCTGGGAAACGCGTACTGGCCCTGGGACACCGCTGTTTGGTACGCCATCGCGCTGTGCTCGGCCACAAAGGCTTCGGTGGCGGCGATGTTCTCCGGCGTGGGCGGCCATTCGGTTGGCAGCAGCAGGGAGTGCACCTCGGGGTAGGCCGCGTTCACCGGCAGCGGCTGCGAAAAATCCTGGAAATTGCGGTTGAGGTCCACGTTTTCCTGCGTTACGCGGCGCTCATACGAAAACCCATGCGGGTTGAGCGCGTGGATGTAGAGCACCGACACACCCGCATCTTTCGCGTGCTCGCGCCACTCGGCGTCGTGCGTCGCAAACACCTGCACACCAGAGCCACAAAAGCCCTCTACCCCGTGGCAGGCGCTGCTGACGATCAGCAGGCGCTCGGCGTCGATCGAGCCATCGAGCGCCAGGTCCATCGCCAGCGTTTCGCCGTCGCGCCCAGGCAATGGGTGGTTGTGGCTTTGGATCGCCATGCCGGCGGCGGCCGCGCCTTCGAGGAAGCGCACCCGGGCTTGGGCGTAACTGGGTGAAAAAGCGTCGTTGGGCTGGATCATTTCGAGCGGTCTTTGGGTGGATCAGACAGCGGTACGCGGCTGGCCCAACCATTTTTCGACCAGGCGCACCCAGACGGTGGCACCGAGCGGGATCAGGTCGTCGTTGAAGTCGTAACTGGGGTTGTGCAGCATGCAGGGGCCTCCGCCGTGGCCCATTTCGCGGTGATTGCCGTCGCCATTGCCAATGAAGGCGTAGCAGCCCGGGCGCGCTTGCAGCATGTAGGCGAAGTCTTCGGCGCCCATGGTCGGCTCTTGCTCGCGAATCTGCTCCGGGCCCACGATGTCCGCCAACACACCGCGCAGGAAAGCGGTCTCGGCGGGGTGGTTGATGGTGGGCGGGTAATTGCGTTTGAACTTGAACTCGCAGGTGGCACCGAAGGCAGCGCTGGTGTGCTGAGCGATTTCACCCATGCGGCGCTCGATCATGTCGAGCACCTCGGTGGTGAAGGTGCGCACCGTGCCCTGGATTTCGCAGCGGTTGGGCACCACGTTGGTGGCCTCTCCGGTGTGGATCATGGTGACCGAGATCACCGCGGCGTCGATCGGCTTTTTGTTGCGGGTGATGATGGTCTGAAACGCCTGCACCATCTGGCAGGCCACCGGCACCGGATCGATGCTGTTGTGCGGCAGCGCGGCGTGTCCGCCTTTGCCTTGAATGACGATGTGGAACTCGTTGCTCGATGCCATCACCGGCCCGCTGCTGGCGGCAAAGCTGCCAACCGGCATGCCCGGCCAGTTGTGCACGCCGAAAACCGCCTCCATTGGAAACTGGTCGAACAGGCCGTCTTTGATCATCTCGCG
>JBBRFR010000458.1:0-2889 GCA_038241485.1 Burkholderiales bacterium | reverse complement strand
ACGCGGTGCTCGATGGCACCGACGCGGTGATGCTCAGTGCCGAAACCGCCGCTGGCAAGTACCCGCTGGAGACGGTGGAGCAGATGGCTGCCATCTGTCTGGAAGCCGAAAAAACCGACTACGACCCACTGGAAGACGACTTCCACGGCCAGACCTTCAAGCGCATTGACCACGCAATCGCCATGGGCGCGCTGTTCACCGCCCACCATCTGCAAGCCAAGGCGATCGTGGCGCTCACCGAATCCGGATCGACCGCGCTCTGGATGAGCCGCCACAACGTGCGCATGCCCATCTACGCGGTGACCGCCAGCCAGGCCGCGCAGCGCCGCATGACGCTGTACCGCAACGTGCGCCCGCTGCTGATGGACACCAGCGCCGACCGCGACACCGCCCTGGCCGACGCCGAAGCGCACCTCAAGGCACGCGGCATCGTGCAGACCGGCGATGTGTACGCGATCACGGTCGGCGAGCCGATGGGCATGCCAGGTGGCACCAACACGGTGAAGATTCTGCGCGCCAGTTGAATCCGGCAAACGGTACGGCGCGTATCACTTGCATGACCTCACCGAATTCCGCTCTCCTCGGGGTCTCTGCCCGGCGCCGATGGCTGGCCCTGCTGGGCCTGACACCGCTTCTACAAGCCTGTTCGCCGCTGCGGCTGATCAATGCCACGGTCCCGTCGAACACCCACACAACCCTGCACGACTAGGCCTACGGCAGTGCGGACCGCCAACGCATCGACGTGTACATGCCAGTGAACCCGGTGCCCGAGGCGCCCTTGGCTGTGTTCTTCTACGGCGGCAGCTGGAGCAGCGGCGAGCGCGCCGACTACAGGTTCGTCGGCGAAGCGCTGGCCTCGCGAGGCATCGTCGCCTTGGTGGCCGACTACCGGCTGAGCCCGGCGGTGCGCTACCCTGTGTTTCTCCAAGACTGCGCGCTGGCTGTTCGCTGGGCCCGCGACAACGCCCAGCGGCTGGGCGCATCGCGCTCGCGCCTGTTTGTGACCGGACACAGCGCGGGCGCTTACAACGCGGCCATGCTGGCGCTGGACGCTCGCTGGTTGGCGGAGGTGGGCATGCAGCCTGCCGAACTCGCGGGCTGGGCCGGTCTGGCCGGTCCATACGACTTTTTGCCGATCGGCGCGCCGGACGTGCAGCAGGCTTTCAACTGGCCCGACACCCCGGCCAATTCCCAGCCGCTGTTTCACGCCGGCGCCAGCACAGGACTCAAGCACCGGGTGCTGTTGCTGGCTGCCCGAAGCGATGCCCTGGTAAATCCCCAGCGCAACTCGCTGGCGATGGCGAGCGCTCTGAAAGCGCGGGGAACGTCGGTGGATGTCACGCTGCTTGACCGGGTCAGCCACACCACCTTGATCGGGGCGATGGCCCCTCCGTTGCGCGGGCTGGCGCCTGTTTTGGACCACTTCAGCGAATTCCTGCAGCAACGCCCGACCTGAGGCATTGGGAGCTGCTGCGATCCGCCCCTTAAAATCCCCAGTTTCCAACTGGTTACCAACCGATTTTTTGGGGAATTTCATGGCTCTTGTTTCCATGCGCGAACTGCTCGACCATGCTGCGGCCAACGGCTACGGCATTCCGGCATTCAACGTCAACAATTTGGAGCAGGTGCAGGCCATCATGGCGGCGGCCGACGAGGTCGGTGCGCCGGTCATCCTGCAGGCCAGCGCTGGTGCCCGCAAATACGCGGGTGAGGCTTTCATCAAGCACCTGATCCAGGCCGCTTGCGAGGCCTACCCGCACATTCCGCTGGTGATGCACCAGGACCACGCCACCAGTCCGGCGATTTGCCAGGGCGCTATCGACCTGGGCTTTGGCTCGGTGATGATGGACGGCTCGCTGATGGAAGACGGCAAGACCCCGGCCAGCTTCGAATACAACATGGAAGTCACCCGCAAAGTGGTGGAGATGGCGCACAAAGTGGGCGTCACGGTGGAGGGCGAGCTCGGCTGCCTGGGCAACCTCGAAACCGGCGAAGCGGGTGAGGAAGACGGTGTGGGCGCCGAGGGCAAGCTCGACCACAGCCAGATGCTCACCGACCCCGAAGAGGCCGCCACCTTCGTCAAGGCCACGCAGCTTGACGCGCTGGCGATTGCCATTGGCACCAGCCATGGTGCCTACAAGTTCAGCCGCAAGCCCACCGGCGACATCCTGGCCATCAGCCGCGTGAAAGAAATCCACCAGCGCATTCCCAACACCCACCTGGTGATGCACGGCTCCAGCAGCGTGCCGCAAGATTTGCTGGACATCATCAACCAGTACGGAGGCAAGATGAAGCAGACCTACGGCGTGCCGGTTGAAGAAATTCAGGAAGCCATCAAGCACGGCGTGCGCAAGATCAACATCGACACCGACATTCGCCTGGCCATGACTGGCGCGGTGCGCAAATTCCTGGTCGAGAACCCTGAAAAGTTCGACGCCCGCGAGTGGCTGAAGCCCGCGCGTGAAGCCGCCAAGCAGGTGGCCAAGCAGCGTTACCTGCAATTCGGCTGCGAAGGCCAGGGCAGCAAGATCCAGGGCGACACACTGAGCGTGATGGCCGGCCGATACGCCAAGGGCGAAATGGCGCAGCGGGTGAACTGACCAGGCCGTTGGGTCTGCTTTCCCGTTACAGGACCCGCCTGCGATAATCTCGCGGAATGGTTCCAAGCCCGTTGACTGTTCGTCAAGCGGGCTTTTTTCTTGCCTGTCACTTATTGACAGCGATGACTTCAGCGAGCGCCGATCATGACCACCACCGCCCTGCACACCTCCACCCTCGCTTCACTCCCACTGCTCGCGCGCGGCAAGGTGCGCGACAACTACGCGGTGGGGACCGACCGCATCCTCATGGTTGCCAGCGACCGCATCAGCGCGTTCGATGTGATCATGG
>JBBRFR010000457.1:0-2894 GCA_038241485.1 Burkholderiales bacterium | reverse complement strand
GGCCATGCGCGGCTGGATGAATGAAGGCAAGAGCTACATCCCGCCAGTGGGCATCGGCGAAGTCATGCGCGCGGGTGGCGTGGGTGTGGTGGTGGCGTCGAAGAATGCGGGCTTTGCGGTCGGCGACCATGTCGCCGGCGGCCCGGGCGTACAGGAATACTGGTCGGTGGCTGCCGAGCAGGTGAAGCGTTCAGGGCTGAGCAAGATCGACTTGCACATGGGCACGCTGACGCAATGGCTGAACGTGCTGGGCATGCCCGGCATGACCGGCTACTTCGGCTTGACGGATGTCGGCCAGCCGAAGGCCGGAGAGACCGTCGTGGTCTCGGGCGCGGCAGGTGCGGTGGGGCAGACCGTCGGGCAACTCGCGAAGATCAAGGGTTGCCGCGTGGTCGGCATCGCCGGCGGCCCTGAGAAATGCGAATGGGTGGTCAAGGAACTGGGCTTCGATGCCTGCATCGACTACAAGTCCGCCAGCGCCAATGCCGTCAAGGACGGCCTGAAGCAGCATTGCCCCGACGGTGACGACATCTACTTCGACAACGTCGGCGGCGAGATCCTCGACACGGTGCTCACGCGCATCAACCGCAAGGCCCGGATCATCATCTGCGGCGCCATCAGCCAGTACAACAACACGACGCCCGTACAAGGCCCGAAGAACTACCTGTCGCTGCTGGTCAACCGCGCGCGCATGGAAGGCATCGTCGTCTTCGACTACGCCGACCGCTACGCGCATGCCGTTGCAGAACTGGCTGGCTACTTGAAGGACGGCCGCATGAAGAGCCGTGAAGACGTGGTCGAAGGCGGCGTGGCCGGTTTCCCCGGTGCCTTGCCGCTGCTCTTCAACGGCGGCAATTTCGGCAAGCTGGTGCTGCAGGTGGCCCGCGACTAGGCTTTGGCCATCACCTGCGGCAGCACGCGCGCCAGGTTCTCCTGGATCATGTCGCGCAGGGTCTGCACCTTCTCGGTCGGGGTCAGTGCATTCCAAACGTTTTCGGCCTCGATGTCGCGCCGACCTGCATGGGCACGCCCCGCGCGGATGTCCTGGCTGCCCACCACGTTGCCACTGGCCACTTCCATCAATTGCACGCGGATCATGGTGTAAGCGCCGAGAAAACCCTGGCTCGGCATGCCGGTGTCCCTGTTCTTGACCTCGGTGTCGGAGTCCAGGTAGTAGCCGATGCCTTCGACCGTGCCGCGGCCGACCGTGTAGCCGTCCGTGACCGGGAAGGCGGCCTCGCCGCGATGGCGGGTGATGATCAGGAGGTGGCTCAGCTTGGCGCTGTTGATGGCTTGGATGATCCAGGCCGGCAGTTCTGCCCGCGTGGCGCCATCGGCCACCGCGCGTTGATCCGTCAGCGACAGGGGGGTGGTGGCGCGAAACATCTGCAGCCGGGTGCCCGCCCGCTGGCGTGCCATGTACTCCGTGACCGCGCGCAGCGCGGCCTGGTCGAAGCCGATCTCCTTGGTCGGCAGGCTTTCGCGCATGTTGCGGTCCAGCCGTGTGTCGGTGATGACGCCCGGCAAGGTGATCTGCAGGCCGTCACCCAGCAGCGAGAACACGCCCAGGGTGGTGATCGGGTTCGCGGCGCCCTGGGCCAGCACGCCGGCCGGGGCCAGTAGCGGCAGCATGAGAGCCAGCAGGAGGCTGCGGCGCGGGAACTCGGGGTCGGCAGAAGTGGGCTTCGAATTCATGTCAGATCCTTTCTGAAAACAGTGCTGCGATTTTGCCTAGAAGTGAATGCCGCGCATCAGCTGTTGCAGCGCCACCGCTTCGGCGCTGAGCTGCGACTTGGCAGTCTTGTCGCCATCTTTGCCGCCCTTGGCCGCTGATGAATCAGGGAACATGCGAAAGCTGGTGTTCATGCCGATCTGCGCCACGCGCGGCATCAGCGCATGCATCACCTGCCCGGTGATGCCCAGCCGCGTGGCAATGCGCACCGGCTTGGCGATGCAGGCCTGCGCAATCATGTCGGCGGCTTCTTCAGGCGCCAGGGTGGGCACGTTCTTGTAGATGTTGGTGGGCGCAATCATGGGCGTACGCACCAGGGGCATGTTGATGGTGGTGAAGCTGACACCGACGTCGGCAAATTCGCTGCTCGCGCAGCGTGTCCAGGCGTCGAGCGCGGCCTTGCTGGCCACATAGGCGCTGAAACGCGGCGCGTTCGTCAGCACGCCGATGCTGCTGATGTTGACGATATGGCCCTTCTTCTTTGCCGTCATGCCCGGCAGCAGGCCCATGGTCACGCGAAGGCAGCCGAAGTAGTTCAGCTGCATCGTGCGTTCGAAGTCGTGGAAGCGGTCGTAGCTGCTCTCGATGGCGCGGCGGATGCTGCGGCCGGCGTTGTTGATGAGGAAGTCGACGCCGCCGTGGTTCTTGATCACTTCCTGGATGAAGCGATCACAGTCGGCCATATCGGCAATGTCGGCGGCGTAGGCAATGAAGGCATAGCCCTTGGCCTTGGCTTCCTTGCAGGCCTCGTCCAGCTTGTCCTGGTCGCGGCCGCAGATGATGGTGATGGCGCCGGCTTCAGCAAATTTGTGCGCCGCCGCCAGGCCAATGCCTGACGAGCCGCCAGTGATCAGCACCACCTTGCCGCCCACCGTGCCGCGCAGCGAGCGGTCGATGTGCAGGTCCGGGTCCAGATGCCGCTCCCAGTAGTCCCACACGCGCCAGGCGTAGTCTTTGAGATTGGGGCATTCGACCCCTGAGCCTTTCAGGGCAGCAAGCGTTTCGCGGCAGTCGAAGCGCGTGGGGTAGTTGACAAAAGTCAACATGTCCTCGGGCAGACCCAGGTCGGCCATGACAGCGTTGCGCACACGCCGGACTGGCGCCAGCGCCATCAGGCTTTTCTTCACACCCCGCGGGATAAAGCCAAGCAGCGCCGCATTGA
>JBBRFR010000456.1:0-2896 GCA_038241485.1 Burkholderiales bacterium | reverse complement strand
ACTTGGCATCACCGAGGCCGAAGTGGTGCAAGCGGGGCGCCTGCCCAACCCGGGTTTCAGCTTCGGGCGTTCGTCGAAGGGCGACGAACGCGAGATCGAGCGTGGCCTGCACTTCAACCTGGCGCGCCTGCTGGCCATGCCGCTGATCAACCAGATGGAAGCGCGGCGCTTCGAGCAGACCAAGGGCATGGTGGCGATGAGCGTGCTGTCCTTGGGGGCCGAGACGCGCAAGGCCTACTACATGGCTGTCGGCGCCGAGGAAGGGGTGCGCTACATGCGCCAGGTCAGGCAGGCTGCCGAAGTCAGCGCGGAACTCGCGCGCCGGATGGCCGCGGTGGGCAACTTCAACAAGCTGCAGCAGGCACGCGAGCAGGGCTTCTACGCCGACGCGACCTTGAACCTGGCGCGCGCCCAGCAGGCGCAGCGATCGTCGCGCGAACGCCTGACGCGGCTGATGGGCCTGTGGGGAGCGCAAACGCAGTTTGCTCTGCCGGAGCGCCTACCCGACCTGCCGAAGGAGGCGGCCGATCAACCCGACATCGAGCGCGTCGCCATGGCGCAGCGGCTCGACGGGCAAGGTGCCCGGCTGGCCGCCGAGCAGACGGCGAAGAACCTGGGCCTGTCGAAGGTGACACGCTTCATCAACGTGTTCGAGGTGGGGTTGATGCGCAACTCGTCGAACGAGGAGCCGACCCAGCGCGGCTGGGAGATCGGCTTCGAGCTGCCGCTGTTCGACTGGAGCGGCGCTCGGGTGGCACGTGCCGAGGGCATGTACATGCAAGCGCTGCACCGCACGGCCGAGACCGCCATCAACGCGCGCTCCGAAGTGCGCGAGGCCTACGGCAACTACCGCTCGGCCTACGACATCGCTCGCCATCACCGTGACGAGATCGTGCCGCTGCGCCAGCGCATCGCCGAAGAGAACGTGCTTCGTTACAACGGCATGTTGATCGGCGTGTTCGAGTTGCTGGCCGATGCACGCGTGCAGATCGCCGGCGTCAACAGCGCCATCGAAGCGCTGCGAGATTTCTGGATCGCGCAGGCCGACCTCGACATGGCGTTGATCGGCAAGCCGAGCCTGGCCGCGATGGCCGGCCCTGCGATGGCTGCCGAGGCCGGTGGCGCAGGCCACTGAATCTGAAGACTGAACCTGAAGGACCTACCTATGGTTTCCAGAAGAAATTTCCTGGGCAGCGCCGGTGCCATCACCGCGGCAGCCTCGGCAGCCGCGGTGAGCAAGGTGGCGATGGCGGCCTTGCCCGAGCCGGTCATCCAGACCAAGCCCGACACGATGCCGCCGCTGGTGCCGAACACCGGGCGTGCCTACAACCCCGTTGTCACGCTCAACGGCTGGACCTTGCCCTGGCGCATGAACCAGGGCGTCAAGGAATTCCATCTGGTGGCCGAACCCGTGGTGCGCGAGATGACGGCCGGCTTCAAGGCCCACCTTTGGGGCTACAACGGGCAGAGCCCGGGCCCGACCATCGAGGTGGTGGAGGGTGACCGCGTGCGCATCTTCGTCACCAACAAGCTCGGCGAGCTGACCAGCATCCACTGGCACGGCCAGCGCCTGCCCAACGGCATGGACGGCGTGACAGGACTCAACCAGCCCGGCATCCCGCCCGGCAAGACCTTTGTCTATGAATTCGTGGCGCGCCGGCCCGGCACTTTCATGTACCACCCGCACGCCGATGAAATGGTGCAGATGGCGATGGGGATGATGGGCTTCTGGATCACGCACCCGAAGAACAAACATCCTCTGATCGATGAGGTGGATCGCGACTTCGTCTTCCTGCTCAACGCCTACGACATCGACCCCGGCGCGGCCACGCCCAAGATCATGACGATGCTGGATTTCAACCTGTGGAGCTGGAACAGCCGGATCTTCCCGGGCATCGACCCGCTGGTGGTGAAGAAGAACGACAAGGTGCGCATCCGCATCGGCAACCTGACGATGACCAACCACCCCATCCACCTGCATGGGCATGAGTTCCTGGTCACCGGCACCGACGGCGGCCCCACGCCCAAGAGCAGCCGCCAGTACGAGGTGACCACCGATGTGGCGGTGGGCCAGATGCGGCAGATCGACTTCCTGGCCGACGAAGAGGGCGACTGGGCCTTCCACTGCCACAAGAGCCACCACACGATGAATGCGATGGGGCACGACGTGCCGACCATGATCGGCGTCGACCACCGCGACGTGGCACGGCAGATCACCCAGCTCATCCCCGACTACATGGTGATGGGCGAGCGGGGCATGAAGGACATGACCGAGATGGAGATGCCGCTGCCCGACAACACGGCGGCCATGATGACCGGCACCGGGCCCTACGGCTCTGTCGGCATGGGCGGCATGTTCAGCGTTGTGAAGGTGCGCGCCGACCAGAAGGCCGGCGACTACAGCGACCCCGGTTGGTACAAACACCCCGCAGGGACGGTGGCCTACGAGTGGACCGGGGCCCTTGCCCAGCCGGCGCGTTTCAAAGCCGAGGGAAACGGTTCCATGCCGCCCGTGGCCCGACCGACCAAAGAAGTCGAGGTCACGGTTCGCAAGCCCAGCGGCGGACATTCGGGCCACTGACGAACCTGTATCGACAAAAGCAAAGGCAGACCATGCAGTATCAAGAACGTCTGATCAAGCGCATCCCGCTGATCACCCTGATGGCCGCAGCCGCCGTCAGCGCAGCCGCCCAATCCAACTACGCCGGTGAGCAAGGCCGCAGCATCAAGTCATTGTCGGAACAGGACGTTGCCGGGCTGTTGGCCGGGCGAGGCCACTGATTTCGTCTCCACTGAACCCTGACGCCACAAAGGAATCCCCATGGCATCGATCAAGACATTCGCAATCGCCGCTCTCATCGCGATGACGTGTACAGCGGCGTCGGCCCACAAGGAC
>JBBRFR010000455.1:0-2900 GCA_038241485.1 Burkholderiales bacterium | reverse complement strand
AAGGGGCCGCAAGGCGCGCTCGGCTTGCTGCTGGGCAACGGTGAGAATGCCCAAAAACTGCTCGTCACCATCGACACTGCCAACCGCCTGCTGGCCCGCGCTGACGCGCTCACCGCCCGGCTGGACAGCTTGGTGGCCAATGCCGACCGCCAGGTGTTCGGGACTGGCAACGGCCCAGAGCAGGGCGGGCTGGTGAAAGATGCGCGCGCCACCGTGCAACAGCTCAACAGCCTGCTTGGCGAGGCACGTGGCAGCTTGCAGCGGGTCGACGCGGTGCTGGTGGACGCGCAAGCCATCGCCAGCAACACCCGCGAAGCCACGGTAGACCTGGGGGCGCTTCGCGCCGAGGTGGACGCCAGCCTTCGCAAGGTCGATGGACTGGTCAACGAGATCAACCGCAAATGGCCTTTCGCGAAAGACGCGGAGATCAAGCTCAAATGAACATCCCTGCGCTGGATTTGCCCCAACCCCACGCCGCGCTTTCAGCGCCTCGCCCCCTCAATGGGACAACGCTGGCCGACCGGCAAAACCAGGCCGACGGCGTTCTGGCGCTGGCCGATCCATTCGCGGCGTTGCTGGCGGCATTGAACGCGAGGGTATTGACAGCCGCCCGCTGTTTGTCGATGCCGCTGTGCGCCTCATTGGTTGCCTGTTCCAGCGCGCCTCCGGCGCCCGAGTGGCAGGTGAACGCCAAAAGCAGCATCGAACGAGCGACCGATGCGGGGTTGCGTGGCGACATCGGGATAGAGGGCGCCGAGTTCGCCCGTGCCCGCGCCGAGGTGGCGCGCACCGGGCAGCCAGCATTGATGGCGCGCCTGGAATTGCTGCGTTGCGCGACCCAGGTGGCCGCACTCGATTTCGCGCCCTGCAGCGGTTATGAAGCGCTCGCTGGCGACGCAGCGCTGCCCGAGCAGGCCTATGCGCGCTACTTGGAAGGCCAGGCAACGCCTGCCGATGCCGCGTTGTTGCCTCTTGCTCACCGCAGCTTGGCCAGCCAACCCACCGCGCCCGACGCCGCGCTTTCCGCCATCACCGACCCCCAGTCCCGACTGATCGCTGCCGGCGTGCTGCTGCGCCGCAGCCAAGCAACGCCCGGTGTGATCGAGCAAGCGGTAGCCACCGCTTCTAGTCAGGGCTGGCGCCGACCTTTGCTGGCCTGGCTGGGGGTGCAGCAGCAACGCGCACAAGCGGCAGGCGCTGCGCAAGAGGCAGCCCGAATTCAGAGGCGCATCGAACTGGTGTTGCAAGCCCAGCGCTGAGGCCGCAGCCCACTCGAATTACCCCGTCCGGCGCGACCCGCGCTAAAACCCGGTGTGCCCGCCCAGCACGCCCAAGGCAAACGGCAGGCTCACCATGCCCAGCAAGGTGGAAAGCGTGACCAGTCCTGCCACGTAAGGCCCGTTGTAGCCCATGCGCGCGGCCAGCACATAGCAGCTGGACGCGGTGGGCACAGCCGAAAACAGCAACAGCACCAGGATTTGGGTCGGGTCGAGGCCAAACGTGCGTGCCAGGCCAAACGCCATCAGCGGCATCGCCAGGTGTCGCGCCGTGAGCACCAGCACACCCAGAGTTTTGGCGTCTCGCAACGTGGCGAATTGCATGCCGGCGCCGGCGGCCATGAGGCCCAGCGGCAGCGCGGCCTGGCCGATGCGGCTTACCGTGGGATCCAACCAAGGGGGGATGTGTAGGCCGAGCAAGTTGGCGGTCAAGCCGCTCACGGTGCCGATGATCAGCGGGTTGCGCACCAGCTCGCGCGCAAAGCCTTTGTTTGCATGGCGTGCCATCGGCCAGACCGCGCCCACATTGAGCAGTGGCACACAGACGCCAATCACCACCGAGATCAGCAGCAGGCCCTCGGGCCCGGCGACCTTGTTGGCCAGCGCCAGCGCGATGAAGGAGTTGAAGCGAAAGCCGATCTGGGCGCTCGCGGCGTGCAGCCTCGGGTCCAGCCGCTGACCCAGCCACGGCCAGTGCGGCATGGAATAGGTCAATGCAATGCCCAGCACAGACAGCGTGAGCCCGGCGCCCATCAGCGACGAGGCGGCAGACAGGTCCAGCGGGCTTTTCACGATCGAGTGAAACAGCAACACCGGAAACATCAGGTAGTACACCAGCATTTCCACCGGCTCCCAGACCCTGCGGTTGAGCGCGGTGAAGCGGCACAACAGGTAGCCGATGAGGATGAGGGAGAAGTCGGGAAAAAGAAGTTGGGCGAAGTTCACCCGGACGAGGTTAGCCGATGCAGGACGGCGCGCTGGCGGATGCGGGTCAGCGCGCGGCGGGATCGGTGCAAGGACTCAGCAGGGTGATGTCGCCGTCGCTGGGCAGCACACTGGAAAGCGGCGCGCAGCGCCCGCTGACACACCAGTCGTAGTCGGCAGTGAAGGCCGAGCGGGTGAGGCGCAGGCCGTGCGGCGAGACGGTGCGTGGCGTGTACTCAAACCAGCCGTTTCGCAGCACCGCATCGGGCGGTGGCTCCATGCCGGCGCCCGAGCCGCGCACCCGCGCGGTCTGCGCTTGCAGCACCGGCGGAGCTCCGGGCGTGTTGCTTGGTCGCACCGCATAGTCTTCCTCCCAGCGCACTTTTTCAATCGAATGGGTCCAGGCCAGGGTGAAACGATCGACCGGTACGAATACCGGGTCGGCGCTCGGCATCGCAGCCAGGGCGAGGCAAACGCCCAAGGCCGCCATCCCCGGCATTCAGGCCACCGCCACCGAGCGCAGCTGGCGGGTACGCCACCAATGCCAGGCCACGAACACCGCCACGGCACCCAGGCCGATTTCGTCGGTCAGCGGGAGCGCCACCACCAGGAAGCTGGCCGCGACGATGGCCACGATGCGCTCAGCCCAGTTCAGCGGGCCGAACAGGTAGCCGATGGCGCCCGCGCCCCACATGCCAA
>JBBRFR010000454.1:0-2907 GCA_038241485.1 Burkholderiales bacterium | reverse complement strand
CGCCGCCAAGCCCCCCCACAGCCAAGCGCCGGGCACGCCAATCCACCAAAGCCCCAGCGCCATGGGCACGCCGTAGCCCAGGTTGACCATCACCTGGGCCAACAGGTAGCGGCTCACCCGCTCGGCCGATTCGCTCAGCGCGTTGGCCATTTGGTTGGGATCACCGCCCATCAATTGCAGCAGCCGATCGCGCAGTTCTCGCCGTTGCTGCAGCATCAGAAACAGCAGGATCACCACCAGTCCGCCGGTGGCCAGTTGCACAGCCACCGTGTTGAGCAGTTGAAACGAGAGCGAGCCGCCGCCTTCGGGTTCGACCGCCACCCGCGTCGGTTCCGGCTGGGTGTCCATCTTGAGCTGTTTCTGTGCCGCTGCGATCTCGCCCTCCACCATGCCAAACACCCGCGCCAGCTCGCGCGCAGTACCCGATGGGACCAATGCAGGGCGCAGATCGCGCAACTTTTGTTGAATGTTGTAGCGGTGGGTGGGCAACTCTTTGGCGACGGCGGTGACCTGCTGCGCCATCAAGATCCCCGCGCCCAGCAGCAATGACAGCGTCACTGCCATTACCAGTGTCACCGCCAGCGCGCGCGGGACTGACCAGCGCCGCAACCAGGACACCAGCGGATCCAAAACGAAAGCCAGCAGTGCGGCCAGGGCCAGCGGGATCAGCAGCGCCTGCCCGGCATAAAGCCCCAGGATGCCCAGCGCGATCGCGGCTCCCGAGAGCACGAAACGCTGCACCCCCGGCATGACCTGAAACACCGTGCCCTGCGTAGGTCTCGAATCGACTGCGAGCGGGTCGCGTTCCCCAGGTGAGGGGCCTTCGGGATTCATGGTTTTTTGACCGTTCGGGGTTTGACGGGCGCGCAGGGCTCGGTGTCGGGTGAGGTCCCGGTGTCGATGAAGGCCAGCAGAGCCGCTGGCGGGGCCAGCGCGCCCAGCAGCAGCGCCCCGGCGGCACGCGCGAGCAGACCGCTGGCCTCTACCGCGACTTCAGGCTGTTTGAGGGTGCCCGTGATGTTGAGCGGTGTGCGCAGTGAGAAGGGCGAAAAGTCTTTGGGATCGGCCACCACCCGCAGCTGCAGCTTCTCGGTCTTGAGGCTGGCTCCGCCTTGGATGTGCAGCGTGCTGTCGTCGTTGTCTAGCACCGCGTGGCGCGTTTTGACCAGGCCGTTTTGAATCACAGCCTCGGCCCGGGCGCAGTTCAAGCGCAGAGGCTCATCACCTGCGATGAGCATGCCGACAGCCTGCGCGGCATCCAGCCCGATGGCCTCAGTGACCAATTGCGAAATCGTGCCGCTCTGCAGGTCGAGTGTCAGCCGCCCGTTTCCACCCCCCAGAATCTCTGCGACGCTGTTGCCCTGGCCGGTGAGGGCAAGGCCGGCGTTCAGCGTGCCACTCAGGTAGGCGGGCGAGTTGTCAGGCGACGCTTTGCCTTTGTTGAGGGCGCGGATCCAGCGTGCCAGATCGACCTCGGCAAACCGAAGCGCCGCTTTCCACTGGGGCGGGCGCTGGTCGGCCTGCAAGCTGGTGGAGCCGGTGAGCAGACCGCCGGCCACCCGCGCACGCAGATCGGCCAGCGTCAAGAGGCTCTCGGCCAGCGTGAGATGGACTTTGAGGTCTGTGATTGGCGCGATCTTGGGGGTTCCGAAATCGAGCTGCTTGAGATCGATCCGCACGTTGGCATTCATCTGCGCCAGGCTGGGCAGGTCGAAGGTCTCGTCGGGCAGCACGCGGCTGGCTTCGCGCGGCGGCTGGTCGGCGCCGATCGCTGGCGCCAGATCGGCAAAGGCCAGGCGCCGCCCGCCCACGTGGCCGGCCAGGGTGGGGGGGTGGGTGGCGGTGTTGAATTGCAGGGCGGTGGTGAGCTCGCTGCTGCCCACGGTGGCGTCTTCCGTTACCAGCGACCACACCGCGCCGGTGCGGGCGACGCGACCGCGCATGCGATACGGCGGGGTGTCGGGCAGCGTGAGGCCCAGCGGATCCCCGCTGGTGCGCAGCGACGCGCCGCGCAAAGTGAGTTGTCCACGCATGCCTTGGCCAGCCCACAGCGCGCCCGTGGCCCCGTCAAAATCAAGCTGTGTGCTGCCAACGCGACCACTCAAGCGCAAGGGGGTCGGCGCTGCGTGTTCCTCGGTTTGCATCAGGAGCGGGAGATCGGGGCCGGCCTTGGCCTCCAGATCCACCACCGCGTCCCGGTAGCGACCGCTGGCCGTGGCGCGCCAGGGCATGGGCGTGTCAGAGGCGGTGCTTTGCGTGATCTTGGCCTGAAGGTTGATTTTCAGCGGCTCGTCGCGGTAAACGATGGTGCCGGCGCGCAGCACCAGCGTGTCGATCTGCGGCAGCTTGGTGGGGTCGTCTTCTGTCTCGGGCTCAGCGCGGGCGGGCGCCCAACTGGCGTTGCCATTGGCGAGCCGCACCAAGCGCGCATCGATCTGGTCTGCCTCCAGCCGCTTGAGTTTGAGTGGGGCGCCCTGGCGGCTGTGCCACAGGTCGCTCCATCGCCACCGCACCACAAAACCCTCGGCCTTCAGCAGGTGGGGCACCTCTACCGATGAGGCGCTGCCCAAGGTGACACGCTCCACCGCGATGCCGGGTTGAACCAGCAGCTGCGCGCGAAATCGGCCCTCCAGGGACACGGACGACCCGGTGAGCTTCGAGAGCTGCTGAGCCAGCGGCGCGCGCAGAAACGGCCAGCCCGCCAGCTCACCCAGCGCCAGCAAGCTCAGCAACACGGCCACCGCGATGCCTGCGACACGCAGCGGCTTGGAGCGTTTGAGGGATTGGGAGAGGAGTGGCATGGTTTGCTGGGGGCAACCTGGCAGGCGTCACCGGAAAAGTGGTCGGAGTTGAACGGTTTGCCAGCCATGCTCAGTTTCGGTCTGCGGTCATGGCGTCAGCGGGACT
>JBBRFR010000453.1:0-2917 GCA_038241485.1 Burkholderiales bacterium | reverse complement strand
CAAGCCGGGCCAGTTGTCGGTCGACACAAAGTCATCGACAAGCTGCACATCACAGCCGGGGTGGATGTCGGCAATGCGCTCGCGCAGCGCATCGCCCTTGCTCTGCCCAAGCGTGGCGCCCATGGCTTGCACCTGGCGGTTGATGTTGGACTCGGCCACGTGGTCCATGTCGAACAGCGTCAACTCAGCCACACCACTGCGCGCCAACGCTTCCACCGACCATGAGCCCACGCCACCCAGACCCACCACGGCCACGCGTGCGGCACGCACCACCTGGTAACCGGCCTCACCGTAGAGGCGGCGCAGGCCGCCAAAACGGCGCTCCAGATCGGGCGCGAGCAGGTCGAGCGCAGCGTTCATGGCCTGATGGCTTACCTCACCGACGCCAGGCGTTCCTTGCCGGCCACGGCCGCCTCGGACTTGGGGTAGGCCTTGAGCAACTCGTCAAGCGTGCGGCGCGCGCCCTTGCTGTCTTTCAGCTCCATCTGGCAGTTGACGATCGACAACAGCGCCTCGGGCGCACGTGGGTGATCAGGTGCCGACGAGACCAGGCTGCGGAATGAGCTCATCGCCTCTTTGTAGTCACGCATGCCGTAATGCGCGTTGCCTAGCCAGAAGAGCGCAGCTGCGTTGTAGCCGCTGCTGGGGTAACGGCGGTTGAAGGCCGAAAACGCCGACGAGGCCGCGGCGAACTCGCCCTTGCGCAGCACCCCCATGCTCTCTTCGAACAGGCGGCGCTCTTCAGCGTCGACCAGGATCTCTTTGCCGTCGACCGTGACCTTCTGCGGCTCGAGCTTGCGGATGCGGTCTTCGACACCTTGCTGAATGTCTTTTTGCACGCGCTGCAACTCGACCACGTCGCGGGTGAGCTGCTCGTCCTGGCCGCGCATCCGGGCCATCTCGGTGCGCATCATTTCGAGCTGGTTGTTGAGGTCGAGCAGGCTGCTCCTGAGCTGGTTGATCTGCTCCAGCAGCTGCGCCGTGCTGTCGGCTTGCGCCGCTTTCACGCGCGCCTCGCTCTGCTCTTGCTTCTGGCGCAGGTCGAGGATGGCCTTGCGCGCCTCGTCGTCGTCAAATAGGCCCGCCTGCGCCGCCGGTGCGGCCAGCGCCAAGGCGAGCAACCACGCCGCGGGGCGGCGAGATGGTTTCACAAGCAAGCGGGCCATGGTCACGCTCAGCGGTTGTTGAGTTCGGCGCGGCGGTTCTTAGCCCAGGCGGCTTCGTCGCTGCCTTGCGCCGCGGGGCGTTCCTTGCCAAAGCTCACGGGTTCAACTTGGCCCTCGTTCACACCCAGCAGCTTCAGCGCCTTGGCAACCGACTCGGCGCGCTTCTGGCCCAGGGCCAAGTTGTATTCGCTGCCACCACGCTCGTCGGTGTGGCCTTCAATCGACAGCTTCTTGCTGCGGTCGGTGGACAGCAGCTTGGCTTGCCCTTCGACCACCGGGCGGAACTCGTCTTTGACCACGAAACTGTCGTAGTCGAAGTAAACCACCTTGGCCAACTCAGTCGCCGAAGCGCTCTTGGTCAGGTCGACACTGGCTACCTGGCTGGGCGACGTGCCGCTGGAAGACGCGCCGCCGGCACCACCGGTGGTCGACGTGGTGCGCGACTCGACCGGTGCCGGCTTGTCGTCAAGCTTGACGTTCGAGGCGCAGCCTGCGAGAAAGGCCGAAGACACCGTGGCAATGAGAGCGAGGCGGGACATGTTCATGGGTTTTCTCCTGTTGTCGTGAAATTTTCGGGGGCGCTTGGCGCTAACGCCCAAAGGGGCCCCAGACGGGCTCGCGCACGTCGGGGAAACGGGACTCCAGCTTGGCCTTGATCTTGCCGTCGAGCGTGGTGGTCATCAAGGTGTCCCGGCCATTGGCGCGGGTCGCGTAGATGATCAGCTTGCTGTTGGGCGCGAAGCTGGGGCTTTCGTCCTCGGCGCTGTCGGTGATGGCCTGCGGCGCGCCGGGTTTGCCCAGTTCAGCCACATACAGCTTGAAGGCGCCGCTCTGCCGGGAAATATAGGCCAGGTAGCGGCCATCCGGGCTGAGCGCAGGGCTGATGTTGTAGCCACCGGTAAAGCTCACGCGCTCGGGTGTGCCACCGGCCGCCGGCACCTTGTAGATCTGTGGGCCACCGCTGCGGTCGCTCACAAAGTAGATGAGCTTGCCGTCGGGCGAGTAGGTGGCTTCGGTGTCGATCGACTGGCTGGTGGTGATGCGCCGGGGGCTCTCGCCATTGCGCCCCACGATGTACAGCTGCGAGTACCCATCGCGGCTGAGCGTGACCACCAGCGAGTTCCCGTCGGGCGACCATGAAGGTGCGCTGTTGGAGCCGCGAAAGCTGGCAATCTTGCGGCGCTGGCCTGTGGACACGTCTTGCGCAAAGACAACGGCCTTCTGGTCTTCGAACGACACATAAGCCAACTCTTGCCCATTGGGCGACCAGGCGGGCGAGATGATGGGGTCGTTGCTGTTGAGCACCGACTCCCCACCCAGGCCATCGGCAAAGTCGACCCGCAGCGCGTAGCGCTTGCCCGAGCGGGTGACGTAGGCGATGCGGGTCGAAAACACACCCCGGTCGCCGGTTAGTTTTTCGTAGATCACGTCGGCGATGCGGTGTGCGGCCACACGCAGATCGGCCGGCATGGTGGCATTGCTTTCACCACCGATCACCTTGCTCTTGACGACATCCCACAACTTGAAGCGCACATCGAAGCGGCCATCGGCCAGTCGGGTGACCGAGCCGCCCACCAGAGCGTCGGCTGAGCGCGAACGCCACTCGCTCATTTGCGGCTGGGCGGTCTCGTCGATCACCTGGTTCGCATCGATGTTGCGAAACACACCCGAGCGCTCCAGGTCGGCGCGAATGATGGCCGACAAGCTCTGTGTGGTGCGGTCTTCGTCGCGGAAACGGGCTATGGCAATAG
>JBBRFR010000452.1:0-2927 GCA_038241485.1 Burkholderiales bacterium | reverse complement strand
CCTGGGTCATGCCGTGTTGTGCGGCCAGCGCTTGGTGGGCAACCACCCCTTTGCCGTGCTGCTGGCCGATGACCTGATGGTGGGCGAGAAGCCCGTGCTGCAACAGATGACGGAGCAGTTCAACGAATGGCGTGTCTCGCTGCTGGCGGTGCAAGAAGTGCCGGCCGAGCACACACGGCGCTACGGCATCGTGGCGGGCACACCGGTCAACGACAGGTTGATAGACGTGACCCGCATCGTCGAGAAGCCCGCCCCTGAAGACGCCCCCTCGCGCCTGGGCGTGGCCGGGCGCTACATCCTGACGCCGGGGGTCTTTCACGAGATCGCCAACCAGCCGCGCGGCGTGGGCGGTGAAATCCAGCTCACCGACGGCATCGCCGGCTTGCTGCGACGCGAAAAGGTGTTTGCCTACAGCTACGAAGGCAAGCGCTACGACTGCGGCAGCAAGGAAGGCTTTTTGCAAGCCAATGTGGAGCTGGCTCTCAAGCACCCGCAGTTGGGCCCGGGCTTTCGCGAGTACCTCAGGTCGTTGGAGATCTAAAAAAGACAGCCCTCGCTCGACCGGTACGTCGAGCGATGGGCCGGCTTGGGAGCGGCCCGGCCTCGCTTATCTGCGTCTGAGAAAGTGCACGAACTCGTCGCTGGCACTTGATTGCTCGACAAGTTCGTTGCCCGTCTGGCGGGCAAAGGCCTGAAAGTCGCGCATTGAGCCGGGGTCGGTGGCGACCACCTTGAGCACCTGGCCACTTTGCATGTCGGCCAAGGCCTTCTTGGCTTTCAGGATGGGCAGCGGGCAGTTCAGGCCGCGGGTGTCGAGTTCTTTCTGGAAGTCCATCTCAGCTCCTGCGGGGCCGCCCGGAGGGGGCAGTGAACGACGTGAGCGTGCTGCGGTTCATTTTCAATCCTCTTTGGGGCGACGCGCTGGCAGCTCAATCCACTGCGGCGTGATGCCGCGTGAGATCAGCCAGTCGGCCATCGCCTGCCCGGTGCCGGCGGGCCAGCATTTCACTTCGTCCGGTGGCACCGTCTTGTACTCGGCTAGCTCGGGTGAGAGCACGATCTCGCCGCGCGCCACGGCGTGGTAGGCAATGATCACCTGGTTCATGCGCTTGAACTCGTAGACACCGATGAGCTTGAGCGAATCCACCTGCAACGAGGTCTCTTCGGCCACCTCACGGGCAATGCCATCCATCGGTGTTTCGCCGGCCTCCATGAAACCGGTGATGAGCCCGAAGAACTTGCCTGGCCAGGCCGCATTGCGCGCGAGCAGTACCTGGCCTTCACGGTCGGCCAGCTCGATCACGGCGGCGAGCACCGGCGTGGGGTTGTTCCAGTGCGTCCAATCGCAGGCCGGGCAGCGGGTGCGAACCTTCGCGCCGCCATCTTCTTCTCGCGAAATCTGCTGCAGCGAGGTAGCGCAGTTGGGGCAGTAGTTGAATTGGTGTGTCATGGTCAGGCTGGAAAAACCCCGGTCGAAAGATAACGGTCACCACGGTCGCAGACGATGAAGACGATGGTGGCGTTTTCCACCGTCTTGGCAACCTCCAGCGCCACCCAGGCCGCGCCCGCGGCCGAGATGCCAGCAAACAGGCCTTCTTCGCGCGCGAGGCGGCGTGCCATGTCTTCGGCGGCGTCTTGTGTCACGTTGACGGTGTCGTCGATATGCGTCGGGTCGTAGATCTTGGGCAGGTAGGCCTCGGGCCACTTGCGGATGCCGGGGATGCGCGAGCCTTCAGCGGGCTGCGCGCCGATCACGCGAACCTTCGGGTTCTGCTCTTTCAGAAAACGCGAACTGCCGGTGATGGTGCCGGTGGTGCCCATGGCGCTCACGAAGTGCGTGATCTGGCCGTCGGTGTCGGCCCAGATCTCAGGGCCAGTGGTTTCGTAGTGCACACGTGGGTTGTCACCGTTGGCGAACTGGTCGAGCACCCGGCCCTTGCCGTCGCGCTGCATCTGCTCAGCCAGGTCGCGCGCGTATTCCATGCCGCCGCTGCGTGGCGTGAGCAGGAGCTCGGCGCCGAAGGCCTTCATGGTCTGCGCACGTTCGATGCTCAGATCCTCGGGCATGATCAAAACCATGCGGTAGCCACGAATGGCCGCCGCCATCGCGAGCGCGATGCCGGTGTTGCCGGAAGTGGCTTCGATGAGCGTGTCGCCGGGCTTGATGTCACCCCGCTCTTCGGCGCGGCGGATCATGCTGATGGCGGGCCTATCTTTCACCGAGCCGGCCGGGTTGTTGCCTTCGAGCTTGCCGAGGAGGACGTTGCCCCGGCGGTCATTTTCAGCCCCGGCAACGCGCACCAAGCGAACGAGCGGCGTGTGCCCGATCGCGTCTTCAATCGTCTTGTATCGCACCATGGTCTCTCCTCGCCCGGATTGTGGCAGGGCCATGGAACAGGTGCAGAAGAAGGGGTGGTGCCTCGGGTCGGAATCGAACCGACACTCCTTGCGGAACGGGATTTTGAGTCCCGCGCGTCTACCAATTTCGCCACCGAGGCCGGTGCAGCAGAGGGCGCGATTTTGCCACAGGCGATCGGTCGCTTTGGTCAAACCGGGTACGCTTGCGCCTTTATTCTGCAGCCCCCCGACGCATGCCGCCGATTCCACCGATCACCCAATTCCTGATGCTGGCTTGCACAGCGGTCTTTTGCCTGCAACAGATCTTGCCCATTGCACGCTGGTTCGCGCTCTACCCCGTGGCCAGCAGCCTCTTCCTGCCGTGGCAGCCCCTGAGCTATGCCTTTTTGCACGCCGACATCCTGCACCTTTTCTTCAACATGCTGGGCCTGTGGATGTTTGGCGCCGAGCTGGAGACGCTGTGGGGCCGCAAACGCTACCTGATCTTTCTGGCGATCGGTGCCATCTTCGGTGGCATCACGTTCATGGTGGCGACCGCTTTGCCCGGCATGGGCGCCAACAGCCTGGTG
>JBBRFR010000451.1:0-2934 GCA_038241485.1 Burkholderiales bacterium | reverse complement strand
ACGGCATCGCCATCTTGCTGCCGCTCACCTTCACGATGAACCCCACGTCGGCCATCATCATGCTGTCGTGCATCTACTGGGGTGCGCTGTTCGGCGGGGCGATCACCTCGATCTTGTTCAACATCCCCGGTGAACCGTGGTCGGTGGCCACCACCTTCGACGGCCACCCGATGGCGCAACAAGGCCGCGCCGCGCAGGCGCTCACAGCAGCCTTCACTTCGTCGTTCGTCGGTGCGCTGTTCGCGGTGGTGTTGATCACCTTCCTCGCGCCGCTCCTGGCCAAGTTCGCGCTCAAGTTCGGGCCCGCCGAATTTTTTGCGGTGCAGTTGCTCACCTTCTGCAGCTTCGTTGGCATGAGCAAGGAACCTCCGGCCAAGGTGATCGCCGCGATGATGCTCGGCTTCGCGCTCGCCGCCGTGGGCATGGACACCGTGACCGGCCAACTGCGCATGACCTACGGCGTGACCGACCTGCTCAAGGGCTTTGACTTCCTCATCGCCGTGATCGGCCTCTTTGGCATCGGCGAGATCTTGCTCACCATGGAAGAGGGCCTGGCCTTCAAGGGCAAGAGCGCGCGCATCAACCCGCGTGTGGTGTTGCAAACCTGGCGCGAGCTGCCGCGCCATTGGCTGACGTTTTTGCGCTCCATCGCCATCGGCTGCTGGATGGGCATCACGCCCGGCGGCGCCACACCCGCCTCTTTCATGATCTATGGCGTGGCACAGCGCATGTCGAAAGACCCGCAAAGTTTCGGCAAGGGCCAGATCGAAGGTGTGCTCGCACCCGAAACTGCGGCCCACGCGGCCGGCACCTCGGCGCTGCTGCCGATGCTGACGCTCGGCATCCCCGGCTCGCCCACCGCCGCCGTGCTGCTGGGCGGCCTGCTGATCTGGGGTCTGCAACCCGGGCCCATGCTCTTCATCGAGCAGAAAGACTTCGTCTGGGGCCTGATCGCCTCGATGTACCTCGGCAACATCGTCGGCCTGGTGGTGGTGCTGACCACCGTGCCGTTCTGGGCGGCGATCCTGCGCATTCCGTTCTCGGTGATCGCGCCGGTGATCGTCGTCATCTGCGCCATCGGCGCGTACACGGTGCACGGCTCGATGTTCGACGTGGTGATGATGATGGTGTTCGGTGTGGCCGGCTATCTGTTCAAGAAGCTCAAGTACCCGCTCGCGCCGCTGGTGCTGGCTTTGGTGCTGGGCGACATGGCCGAGGCGAGCTTCAGGCAGTCGATGCTCTTGTCGCAAGGCAGCTTGTCAATCTTCTGGGCCAACCCGCTGGTGGGCAGCATTGCCGGCCTGGCCATCGTGATGCTGTTGTGGCCTCTGATCGGCATCGCCGGCGGCCGCTTGAAAGCACGGGAGAACGTCGCATGAAAATCGCCGTGGTCGGCGCCGGTGCCATTGGCGGCTACCTCGGCGCCAAGCTGTCCCTCGCCGGTGAAGACGTGACCTTCATCGCACGCAACAAAAACCTCGCAGCCATCAACGCCAATGGCTTCAAGCTGATTCTCGAAGACGGCAGCGAGCAGCACGCCGCCCAGGTGCGCGCCGTGCAGGCGATGGCCGATGCCGGCCCGCAAGACGCGGTGCTGCTGACGCTGAAGGCACACCAGGTGCGCGACGTGCTGCCCGAGCTGCGCACACTCTTCGGGCCCGAGACCATGGTGGTCACCATGATCAATGGCCTGCCCTGGTGGTATTTCCACAAGCTGGCGGGGCCGTATGAAGGCCGTCAGTTGGAGAGCGTCGACCCGGGCGGCGTGATCGCTTCGCACATCGAGCCCGAGCGGGTGATCGGCAGCGTGGTCTACCCGGCGGCCGAGCTGGTGGCGCCGGGCATCGCGCGCGTGATCGAAGGCAACCGCTTCACGCTGGGCGAGCCCGATGGCTCTCGCAGCCCGCGCATCGAAGCGCTGTCGCAGGCCATGATGCGCGCCGGCTTCAAGTCGCCGGTCAGCAAAGACATTCGCGGCGAGATCTGGGTCAAGCTGTGGGGCAACCTGAGCTTCAACCCGATCAGCGCGCTGACACATGCGACGCTCGAAGACATCTGCCGTTTCCCGGCCTCACGCGAGCTGGTGGCCAGCATGATGCGCGAGGCGCAAACGGTGGCCGAGAAGCTCGGCGTCGAGTTCAAGATCTCGCTCGAAAAACGCATCGCCGGCGCCGAAGCCGTGGGGGCCCACAAAACCTCGATGCTGCAAGACGTCGAGGCCGGCCGCGCGCTCGAACTCGAAGCGCTGGTGGGCAGCGTGGTCGAGCTGGGCCGCATCACCGAGACGCCCACACCCGCCATCAGCGCGATCTATGCGGCGACGCTGTTGCTGGGCAAGACGCTGGACGACGCCAAGGGCAGGCTGGCGGTGCAGCCGGTCGGCTGAGTCTGATCTTCTTTCGGGAATACAAGCTCAGCCCGAATGGGGAAGAACCCTCACCCATACCCATCGGTCTCCAACGCCAGCTCGCCCTGGTAGGCCACCCGCCCTTCATCGTGCCGCTCCTGTTGTTGGCTTGGCCCGCGCCTCGTTTCAGGCGTCGCACAGGCCCGCAGGCTGCCGAATGTGTCACACGGCTTGCGGACAATTGACCGTTCAATCACGCCCTTCTCGGGCCATCACGTGTTGGTTTTCACGGATCAAATGACCCGGGTGAGACACGATTCGTGAAGTATTGGTTCTGCCGGCCCACTTTATTGGGACAGTCGTGCAAATGCGTTCGCAAGTCATCTCAGAATCGCGCCGTGTTTCGGCTCGTTACCGTGGTTTTTTAGACGCGTCATCCCCCAAAAGAGGGAGTCGGCCGTGACAATCAACCCAGCGACATCCCTGACACGAAACTTACGGTTTCGAGCGAGTTCGAAGCCAGCTCATTCACCACTCGGAGAAGCGTTTTGATGAATGCCAGACATATCGTTGCCTTGGTCATCACC
>JBBRFR010000450.1:0-2934 GCA_038241485.1 Burkholderiales bacterium | reverse complement strand
ATGCCCAACGCGTCATCGACGAGCTGGGCAAAGGTCTCGCGGGAGTACGAAAAGCCGTGGTGTGAAGACAAGGATGAGGTCATGCGCGGCCGCGTTCAGTGGTGTAGTGCACGGGTCGGCGACCCGCACGAGGCGCTCAGGAGGGAGGGCCGCAGCTATCATACCGGCGACCTATGGCCAACCAATCACCGTCTACCCCTTCTGCCGACAACGATGACGGCGAGTTTTACGACCGCCCGAGCAAGACCCAGCTCAAGAAAGACAGCCACGAGTTGCAGGCCCTCGGCGAGGCGCTGGTGGCCCTGCCCGACAACCGCATCGTCGACCTACCCATCGCCGAGCGCCTGCGCGACGCGGTGGCCGAGTACAAGCGCACCAAGTCGTTTGAAGGCAAGCGCCGGCAGATGCAGTACATCGGCAAGCTGATGCGCAAAGACGATGTCGAGCCCATCCGCGAAGCGGTTGCCGCCATGCAGCTGGGCCGCGCGAAAGATTCCCTGGCCTTGCATGAAGCCGAACGCTGGCGTGTCGAGCTGCTGGCAAGTGACGACGCCCTCACCCGCTGGACGACCGAGCACCCCGCGAGCGACCTGCAACAACTGCGCAGCCTGATCCGCGCCGCCCGCAAGGACGCGGCCGCCGCCCCCGAGCAGCGCAGCGGGCGCGCCTTTCGCGAGCTGTTCCAGTTCATCAAGACCCACACTACCGGCGATGAGTAGCGAGCCGGCCTTGGAGCGCATTCGCATCGGTGTGGTGTCGGTCAGCGACCGCGCTTCGTCCGGCGTGTATGAAGACAAGGGCATCCCGGCGCTGCAAGACTGGCTAACCCGCGCCCTGCACAACCCGATCGACTGGGAAACGCGGCTCATCCCCGACGAGCAGGCGACCATCAGCGCCACGCTGTGCGAGCTGGTCGACAGCGCCCGTTGCGACTTGGTGCTCACCACCGGTGGCACCGGCCCCGCGCCGCGCGATGTGACACCCGAAGCCACGCTCGCCGTGGCGCACAAAGAGATGCCGGGCTTTGGCGAGCAAATGCGCCAGATCAGCCTGCGCTTCGTGCCCACCGCGATCTTGTCGCGCCAGGTCGCGGTGATCCGCGGCAAGGCCTTGATCATCAATCTGCCCGGCCAGCCCAAATCGATCGCCGAGACGCTCGAAGGCCTGCCTCAGGCGCAGCCGCCAGTGCACGGCATCTTTGCCGCGGTGCCCTACTGCATCGACCTGGTCGGCGGCCCTTACCTCGAAACCAACGACACTTTCTGCACGGCCTTCAGGCCCAAATCGGCGCAACGCACGCCACGCCACTGATAAGCGCCACAGGAGACACCGTGATGAGTGCCAGCCCCCATGAGCCCGCTGGAGCGCCCGATCAGCACCTGGCCTCAATGTACGCAGTACTCGGCGCCACCAACGAGGCCCTGCTTTACGCCACCACGCCGACCGAGCTCTTCCAGCTGGTGTGCGAAGCCGCCATCGAGGGCCACAAGTTCCTCACCGCCGCCGTCACTTCGCCCGACGCCGACACCGCCTGGCTCAAGGTAGAGGCCGCAGCGGGCCTGGCCGCACAGCAGCTGCGCGAAGTGCGCATTTCGGTGGACGAAGCCACGAGCGAAGGCCGTGGCCTGGTGGGCGAGGCCTATCGCCTGCACCGCTCGGCCATCAGCAACGACTTCCTGCAAGACGAACGCACCCGCCCCTGGCACGAGATGGGTAAACGCGCGAACGTCGCCTCGGGCGCCGCCATTCCCATCGTGCGAGGGGTCAAGTCGGTCGGTGTGATGCTGTTCTATTCACGCGAGCTCAACGCTTTCAGCCCCGACATCATCGCCCTGCTCGAGCGCATGGCCAGCAACATCGTCTTCGCGCTCGGCAACTTCGAGCGCGAAGCCGAACGCCAGCGCACCGAAGAAGCCTTGCGCCGCAGCGAAGAGCGGTTTCGCAGCATCCTCGACAGCCTGGACGACGCCTACTACGAGGTCGACGTGCGCGGCAAACCGGTCCATCACAACCCGGCCTTCGCTCGCATGCTGGGCTATGAGTACGACTACCGCATCGGCGAAGACAACCGCAACCGCCAAACGCCCGAAATGTCGGCGGTGGTATTCAAGGCCTTCAACGAGGTCTATCGGACGGGCATCTCCAAAAGCTCCCAGCCCTGGCAGTACCTGCACCGGGATGGCAGTGTCATCCACGTCGAAGGCTCGGTGCTGTTGGTCAAAGATCAGCATGGCAAGCCGGTCGGGTTTCGCGGCATCTTGCGCAACATCACCGAGCGACTGCGCGTCGATGCCTCGCTGCGCGAAAGCGAAGCGCGCTTTCGCGCCATGACCAATCTTTCGTCTGACTGGTACTGGGAGCAAGACGCCGAACTGCGCTTCACCCGGCTCGAAAGCCGGGCCGCCAGCGAGCATGACGAGCCCAACCCGCTGCTCGGGCGGCGCATCTGGGAGAGCACGCTGATCGTGCAAGACGCGGGCGGCTGGGACAACTTTCGCGACAACCTGGCCGAGCGCAAGTCGTTCCGTGACGTGGTCATGCAGCGCCTCGCACCCGGCCGCCGCGCCTACTACATCAGCATGAGCGGCGAGCCGATATACGACGCGAGCGGCGCCTTCTCCGGCTACCGCGGCATCTCGCGCGAGATCACCGAGCAGAAGGTGGCCGAAGAGCACATCCATCACATGGCGCGCCACGACAGCCTCACCGGGCTGCCCAACCGCATGATGTTCAGCAGCCTGCTGAACGTGGCCATTCCCACCGCCGCGCGCTACAAGCGCAGCTTTGCGGTGATGTTCATCGACCTCGACCGCTTCAAGTTCATCAACGACACGCTGGGGCACGAGGCCGGCGACACACTGCTGAAGGAAATCACGGCCCGCTTCAAGCAGACACTGCGCGCCAGCGACGTCATCGCCCGGCTGGGCGGCGACG